>JAQUVE010000102.1 GCA_028693565.1 Sulfurospirillaceae bacterium
CGTAACGGGTGATGGTGATGGTTTAGCGATTGGTGGAAATCATACGATTCATGGTTGTAGACGAAATATCGATTTAAATCATATTTTAATTAATAACTTTATTTATGGTTTAACAAATTCTCAAACATCTCCAACAACACCGATTGGTATGTGGACTTCAACAGCTCAAAGAGGCAATGTTGACCCATCATTTAATGCAGCTAAACTTGCGTATGCAGCAGGTGCTACATTTGTTGCACGAGAATCTGTCCTTGATCCTCAAAAACTTGAGAAAGTTTTATTGGCTGGTTTTAAACATAAAGGTTACTCTTTCTTTGACATTTTCTCAAATTGTCATGTCAATCTAGGTCGAAAGAATAAAATGGGTGAAGCCGTTCAAACATTAAATTGGATTGAAAAGATGATTATGCCGCTTAAGAAATATGAAGCATTACCTGATGAAGAGAAACAAAGCTATTTCCCAACAGGTATTTTAAAACAGTATGATAAACCTGAATATTGTGAAGCTTATGATAAAGTTATTGAAGCGGCACAAAATAAAACAACCGTGAAGCTATAAGGAGCACTTTGATGAGAAGACAATTACGATTTGTGGGTGTTGGTGGTCAAGGTGTTATTCTTGCAGGTGAGATTTTGGCGGTTGCGAAAATAAAAGAGGGTGGTTATGGTGTAAAAGCCTCAACCTATACATCACAAGTTAGAGGTGGACCTACAAAAGTTGATATTCTATTGGATGAAACAGAGATTTTATTTCCTTATGCCAATGAAGGTGAGATCGAATTTATGATTGCAACAGCCCAAGTAAGTTTCAATAACTTCAAATCAGGCGTTAAAGAAGGTGCTATCATCGTTATTGAACCAAATTTGGTGACCGTGAGTGAAGAAGATCGTAAAAAATGGCGTATTATTGAAATACCATTGATCACGATTGCTAAAGAAGAAGTAGGTAATGTTATTACTCAATCAGTTGTTGCACTTGCCATTACCGTTGAGATGACACAAGTATTACCTCATGATTTAGTACGTCAAGTAATGCTTTCAAAAGTACCGGAAAAAGTGCATCCAGATAATAATAAGGCATATGACCTAGGTGTTAAATATGCTAAAGAAGCATTAGCACTTTAATCAATACTATAGGGGAGGGGAACCTCCTCTTCTTAGATTAGAAAGTTTTTAATCCCTGTAAATACAAGTTGAGCTGATAGTGCTGCAAGAATAAGTCCTGTAACTTTACTCAGAACGATTAGACCGCTTCGACCAATCATTTTTTCAATATGATTTGAAAGATACAACATACTTCCAATAGTAATAATTGCTATTATAAGTGCAAAAGATCCCATGATTAAATCGCTTATTTTTTTCATTTCAGCTCCCATAACCATTAATGCTCCTACGGTACCGGCGCCAACCGTAACAGGAAGCGCAAGTGGTACGACTGCGTGTTTGGCAATATCCCCTTTGCATGTAGGTTCATCATTGACATATTTTTGAACTAAATCAATTGCTGTTAAAAACAAAAGTGCACCAGCACCAATACGAAAAGCATCCAAAGTGATACCAAAAAGGTCAAAAATATATTTTCCAAAATATAACACTACAAGGCATGCGATAATAATGGCAAACGTAACTTTCACAGCAAGTTTTTTTTGCTCACTAACCTCTATGCCTTTGGTCATTGACAAAAATACGGTCGTTACAAAAAAGGGTGTCATGATGAAAAAAAATTTGATGTAAATAGAAAATAGAAATGATAGGTTATCCACGTTATCTCCTTCAATAAGCCGCGTTATTATAGCACTTTTTCAGCTTCACTTTGGCACAATCAACGCATGAAAAAAGAAACACTTTATTTAATAGAATATTTAGGGAAAAGCCCTTTTATACATGACAATGAACTCTTTCAAACTATCTTAGCAATGCTTGAAAAAGCTGAGCTATATTCACCATCAAAATATTCACAAGAACAACTAAAACGTTTAATGCTACATTCTAAGATGTCGCTTCCAGATAACGATTTGTCTGCATTAATTTTATTAGATAAAGCATTAGATAAAGAGTTGCCACAAGGAATAGAAATATCTAAAAAACAGATTTTTCATACTTTACTTGCGGGTAATTTCCCTCAAAAGAAGGTATTTTTAGAAGACTCAATGGCTCAATTTTTAGCACAGTTAGAACCTGTTGAAAAACAAATTTATGATAATTTATTTGCATACATTTCTGTCATAAATCGAGCTTTAGGGCTCTTTTTTTGTATGGCACAATCACGCTCTTATGCTATTGCACCTGAAGTATTGGTTGGTTTTGGCAACAGTTTGCATGAAAAACTCGTGGTTGTACTATTTAATGAAGAAGAGCGTTTATTGATGTCAAATGGTTTAAAAGAGCTACTTAGTGTCTATTTGAGTCTTTATGGTAAATATCTTTATGTATAGTAAAGTTTTGACATGAAAATTATTGCTTTATTGTGTATGATTTTATTCTATTGTTCGCCATTTTATGCTGCGGATATTTCTTTATCGGAACAAGAAAAAGCTTATTTAAAAAAACTAGGTGTTATTAGCGTATGTGTTGATCCTGATTGGGAACCATTTGAATCACTTGACAGTAATGGCAATTATTCAGGTATTGGTGCGGATTTGCTTTTTCTTATTGCTGAACGTCTTGGGATACCAATTCAAATAGTAAAAACAAAAGATTGGGATGCAAGCGTTGAAGCATCAAAAAAAGGACAATGTCAATTAATTAGCTTTTTAAATCAAACGGCTAAACGTGATGAGTGGCTACTTTTTACACAAGTTCATTTTACCGATCCTAATGTTTTTATTACGCGAGAAGAGCACCCTTTTATCGCTGATCTTGGAGCATTGATTCATGAAACGATTGTTTTCCCGCATGGAACAGCTATGGAAGAATTTGTGCGTCATGATTATCCTAATCTAAGAATTTTAACAACAACATCTGAACTGGAGGCTTTTGAGTTAGTTTCACATAAAAAAGCTGATATTGCGATGCGTTCATTAATTGTTGCAGCATATACCATCAAAAAAGAGGGTCTTTTTAATTTAAAAATTGCGGGACAATTACCAAATTACTCAAACCAATTACGTATGGGGGTTATTAAGAGTGAGCCAATGTTAAGAGATATTTTAGATAAAGGAATTGCCTCATTAACGAAGCAAGATAAAGCATCTATCGTCAATAAATATATCTCTATCAAAGCTGAAACAGTACGTGATTATGGATTAATACTAAAGATTTTATTAGGGTTTTTACTGCTTTCATTGTTTGCGGTTTATCGATATTATGAATTAAAGCGTTATAATAAAGAACTTTTATATCTATCAGAAACTGATATTTTGACAAAAATTTATAATCGTACCAAGATTGATAAAAAGCTTTTAGATGAAGTTGCACGTGCATACCGTTATCAAGAAGATTTATCAATTTTATTGATTGATGTTGATTTTTTTAAAAAAGTTAACGATAAATTTGGCCATCCAATGGGTGATAAAGTTTTAATTCAAATAGCTCAGATTATTCAAAAAAGTATTAGAAACTATGATCTTGTTGGTAGGTGGGGTGGAGAAGAATTTTTAGTCATATGCCCAAAGAGCCATGAAAAGGATGCACTTTTGGTTGCTCAACGTATTCAAAGTGAAATAAGTCATGGTGATTTTGATACGCACCAAATACATACAGTCAGTATTGGTATAGCTCAAATGCAGGTTAATGATACTCCCTATACATTAGTATCAAATGCAGATAATGTACTGTATCAGGCAAAACGAGAAGGGCGAAATTGTATTCGGCTATTTAAATAAAATACTTCCTAATCGTACCATATTTGAACCACATGCAATTGCTAATTCATAATCACCACTCATACCCATAGAGCAATATTTCGCCCCCTTGGAAGTGAGTGACTCATAAATTTTATACGTTGTTTCAAAGCTTTTTTGAATGATAGTAGTCTCTTCCGTATGTGCGCCGATACTCATAACACCTTTGAGGTTTAAGTTTTTGCATGTAGCTGCAATTGCCATATAGGTATCAACCGCAATTCCAGGTAGAACACCTGCTTTTTGAGCTTCATAAGCACTGTTGACTTGAAGCAGTACATTGAGTGTTTTGCCTTTTATTTGTAAGCGTTTATCAATTTCTTGTGCAAGTTCAAATGAACTCAAAGAGTGCATCAAAAAAGGATTCAAATCAATGAGTTGATTGATTTTATTGGTTTGTAAACGACCAATGAAATGCCATTCAAGTGGAAGATGTTCAAGCGCATGCACTTTTTCACTCATATCTTGAATCTTATTTTCACCAAAAGCACGATGTCCTGTGCTATACATCGCTTCTATCATTGCGGCATCAGCACTTTTACTTGCTGCAACGATTTTGACAATTTGATGTTGGTTAACACTTAAGCGTGCTTTTTCTATTTTTGTGAGTATTTCATCGTATCGTTCTGTAAAATTCATCTTAATTTCCACCTACAAGTCTATAAATATCATTATAAAGTGACAATGCGGTGAGGCTTAGTAGTAAAGCCCAACCTCCTACTGTCATAAGATGTAAAACACGTTCACTAGGAGCTTTTTTGGTAAGCAATTCATAAAGGTTAAACATCATGTGCCCTCCATCAAGGGCAGGGATTGGCAAGAGGTTTAACACACCAAGATTGACAGAAATGAGTGCAATAAAGCCAAAAAGAATGACCAAGCCCGCATTGCTTGCATCCGAGGTTACTTTAACAATAGTGATAACGCCTCCAAGCTCTTTTAAGGGGATATCACCTTCAACTAATTTTTGTAAACTCGTTAAAATCATCGTTGTTGCTTTTTGAGTTTGTAACAGTGCAAAACCAAAAATCTCATCGATGCCATAACGTGTGATAATCGTTTTGCCAATAGGGGAGATGCCAACCATAGGTTTATAAATGGTTTCGCCAAACATGGTTTGAAAAGGGTTCATAATAGGCTTTATAAGAAATGTTTTAACTTCATTGTGACGTGTAACTTTGAGTTCTAAAATACCAACACTCTCTTTTATCTGTACGCTGACATCATCCCATGTCTTGATTATTGCTCCATTAATTTGGACGATCTCATCGTCTTTCTGTAATCCAACACTTTGCGCTGGTGAATTCTCAGATATGGCACCAATGGTTGGTGCAAGGTTGGTAACACCCATTAATCCAATAGCAATGTATAAAAGAAACGCCAATAAAAAATTGGCAAAAGGACCTGCAAAAAGGATAATAATGCGTTGCCATGGTTTTTTAGTATTGTAACTATCTGTATCTAAGCTAATGGCAAGAGGATCCATATCGTTTTGACCCTTCATCTGCACATAACCGCCGAGTGGAATTAGGCTGACGCAATACTCTGTTTGTCCTACAACTTTCGATACAATTTTTTTCCCAAACCCAATGCTAAATACTTCAACACGCACGCCAAAGAAACGTGCGGCTAGAAAATGACCTAGTTCATGAAAAAAAATCAAAAAAGAGAGAACGAGGATAGAGGTAAAAGTACCCACTACGCGTCTCCTTTTTTGGTATAACCGATAATATATTCATATCCAGAATAAAGTGTCAAACCAACAGATACCCACAATAAAAGTGTTGCAAATGGCCAATTCATCATCAAAAAACCAATAGCAATCATTTGCAAGACAGTTTTGACTTTGCCAGCCATAGAAGCAGCGATATCTTTTCCTTCACCAACGGCCGCAACACGAAGTCCTGTGATGAAAAATTCACGTGTTAAGATAAGATAAACAGCCCATGGACTCGCTCTATCAATCATCATAAGCCCCAAAAATGCTGCTAACGTTAACATTTTATCTGCAAGTGGATCTAGTATAGCACCAAGAAGTGTTTTTTGATTCCAACGCCTAGCAATAAAACCATCAAAGAAATCAGTAGCACTGGCTATAACAAATAAAAGTGCTGCAAAATAGTCTAACCAACTATAATGGATACTTGTAAAAAGAGGGAAATCTCTATTGACGAGTAAAATAAACATTAAAGGCGCAATGGCAATACGCAGAAGAGCCAAAAAATTAGGTAAGTTTATCATTTAAAGGTTGTTCCACCATCAATGAGTAAAGTATGTCCTGTAATCCAAGAAGCTTTTTCTGAACATAGGAAAAGACAAGCACCTGCTAAATCTTGAGGTTGTCCCATACGTTTAAGAGGCGAGAGTTCAGCAGTCTTTTCTTTAACCTCTTCATAATTGGTAAATGCGCGTAGTGCATCTGTTTCAATAGGCCCACCACTCACTGCATTGACACGTATATTCATACTACCAAGTTCAGCAGCTGCATATTTAACCATCGTTTCAACAGCGGCTTTTGCAGTACCGTGTCCAGCGTAGTTTTCAATATAAACTAAATTACCTGTTGATGAAAGAGAAATAATACTACCACCGCCCACTTTTTCCATACGTTTCGCTGCTTCTTGAGCACCAACGACAAAAGCATTAACAGTAGCTGTGAAGATATTGTTAATACCACGAGGTTTGAGTTTCATAAATTTAGTATAGCCACCCACAACAGCACGGCCAGAGATAATTGCATTGGAGATAAAAAAGTCGACACGGTCAAAATCTTTATCAATCTCTAAAAAAAGCTCTTTATAGGTTTCTGGTTCTAGTATGTTTAGAGGATAAGCTCTAGCTTTAATGCCAAATTGGCTTTCCATATCTTTAACTTGCTCCGCAGCTAATTCAGCATTGGAATTATAGGTAAATGCGATGTTAACACCTTCTTTTGCAAATTCATAAACAATGGCTTTACCGATTCCTCTCGTGCCACCACTGATAACGAGTGTTTTGCCCTTCATTAAAATCCCTTTATTGTATATTTTTTAAGTGTATTTTCGATTTTTTTCATATTGTCTGCACTCGGATTACATAATGGCAATCTGTATTCTAATGTATCGAGCAATCCTGCTATATACATAGCCGCTTTAATAGGGATTGGATTGCTTTCACAAAAAAGTATTTTATTGATTTCATACAATGAATCATTGATAGCTTTTGCGCCATGGTAATCACCTGAAATGGCTAAATGTGTAAGTTCTGCAATTTGATCAGGTAAAATATTTGAAGTAACCGAAATAACACCTGACCCACCATTGGAGAGAATAGGGTAGTTAATCGCATCTTCGCCACTAAATACAGAGAGTTTTGGACGATGCGCTAAAAGATCAACACATCGATCAATTGAGCCAGTTGCTTCTTTGACACCAAAAATATTAGGGCACTCGTCATAAAGTCTGAAGATGGTATCAGGCAATAGATCACAACCTGTTCGGCCAGGGACATTGTATAAAAGTACGGGGATATCTACTGATTGTGCTATTGCTTTATAGTGTAGATACAATCCTTCTTGGGTTGGTTTGTTGTAATAAGGTGTTACGGAAAGAATTCCATGGGCCCCGTGAGCTTGTGCAAATTTTGCAAGTCCAATTGCTTCATGAGTAGCATTGCTTCCCGCACCTGCTAGAACTTTAACATCGCTATTTGCGCAGATATCAGCGGCTATTTCAATACAACGACGGTGCTCTTCATGATCAAGCGTTGCGCTTTCTCCAGTTGTACCAACAGGTACAACCACATCAATACCGTTTTTGATTTGACGTTCTATCAGTTTTGCATAAGATACTTCATCTAATTTTCCATTCTTAAAAGGGGTGATTAAAGCGGTCATCGCTCCATTTAAACATTGATTCATTAATAATCCTTTCGTAATATCACGGTAGTTGAATATTGAGGTACAAGATACGTTTTTACAACATTGACAATATCATTTTTCTTTAGCGCGTTAATAGCATTTTCATAATTCAGCAAAGGTGTTATATCTCCTTTGGCAATATAGGAGCCAAAAAGACTAGCAAGTTCACTTGAGCTTTCCATAGAGTGAATAAAATCAGCACGTGTATTGATTTTGACTTTTTCAACATCTTTATCACTGATACCATCTTTTTTCAAGGAATCAATAATAGATAAAATTTCATTTTCAACTGTTTCTGCTTTAACGCCTGGATTACAAACCGCTAAAAATAAAAAGACAGAAGGATCTTTAGAACCCATTGCATAGCCATATATTTGGTTAACAAGCTTTTTTTCATCCACTAAAATGCGTTGTAAGTAACTACTTTTTCCACTGCTGAGTAGTTCACTCAGTGCGGAGAGTGCTACTTGATCAGGGTGCTGAAAATTAGGAATTTTGTAGGCAATAGCTACCATCTCCACTTCACTCTCTTTTTTAATCATAACGCGTTTTGCCCCATCTTGAATAGGTTCAACTTCATGGTGAGGTTTGGGTAATTCAGTACTGTTTTTAATTTCACCAAAGTATTTTTGCGCACTTAGGAAAACATCATCGGGATTGATATCACCGGCTACGATGACAATAGCATTTTGCGGTTGGTAATACTTTGAATGAAAACTTCGAATATCTTCAATACTCCAGTTTTTTATATCATCTTTAAAGCCTATCGGTGTCCAATGGTAAGGATGATACGTAAAAGCATTGTTAAACAATCTAAAGTATAGATAACCAATAGGTGAATTATCGGTTCGCCATAAACGCTCTTCCAAAACAACATTACGCTCTGGCTGGAACTCTTCATCGCTTAGACGAAGATGTTGCATTAATTCTGCAAATAGTTCAAGTGATTTTGACATATTTTTTGAAGAGCTCTTGATGTAATAATGCGTGTAGTCAAATCCCGTTGAGGCATTGTTGACTCCACCAAAGCCTTTAACGATTTCATCAAATTCACCTGCTTTAAGGTTTTTTGTTGATTTAAAATTGAGATGTTCTAGCATATGGGCAATACCACTTTTACCCATGATTTCATTGCCGCTGCCTACTTTGTAAAAAATATCTGTGGTGATGACATCGCTTTTGTTATGCATAGGAATAACGACTATTTGAAGGCCATTATCCAATGTTTTCGTTTGGTAAGAAGGAAGCGAATTAGCCATCAATACTCCTAAAAAACTGATTATGATTAAAATTGTTTTCATCTATATTCATCTCCTATCACATCCTATCGCTTCACTAATATGGTTAAATCCATCTTGTTCCATATATTTTATAAGACCATTGTTAATCTCTTTAAGAAGAGATGGTCCTTTAAAGATAAATGAACTGTATATTTGCACTAAACTGGCACCTGCTTTAATACGTCGATAAGCTTCATCAGCGCTATCGATGCCGCCAACAGAAATTAATGAAGTTTTACCATAAAACTCTTTTGCCAAAGCTTCAAATAAGATAAAGCTTTTTTCTTTTAAGACTTTGCCACTAATGCCACCAAAATCTTTTGCACCTTTAAGTAAAGAGTAATCAATGGTTGTATTGGTCGCCACAATACCATCAGCACCATTTTCCAGCGCAGTTGTACTGATTTGTAAGGCATCACTAATGCTTAAATCAGGAGCAATTTTCAGTAAAACAGGCTTAGTGGTGATATTTTTTGCCATCTTAAAAAGATCAATAATAAACTGATCATTTTGTAGATCTCTAAGGCCTGGAGTATTAGGAGATGAGATATTAATAACGAGATAATCACAGAGAGATTCAAAACGTTTAATTAATTTTTCATAATCACTTAAAGCTTCATCGCTAGAGGTAGTCTTATTTTTACCGATATTGGCACCAAGAGGCGTTGCATA
>JAQUVE010000006.1 GCA_028693565.1 Sulfurospirillaceae bacterium
AGCTTTTTGGTATTACCCCTAAAGAGAATCATATCAAAATGGGAACACTTGGTAAAGCACTTGGAAGTTATGGCGCTTATATTTTATGCAGTGCGCATATCTGTGAATTTTTAGAGAACCGTGCTAAGGCCATCATTTATACAACAGCACCGTCATTATTTGATATTGCGTTAGGCTATCAAGGGTTATTGTATATTTTGAAACATAAGACACTTCTTCATACTCAAATTATTCAAAAACAAAGAATTGTGGAAGAAAAATTAGCACTTAAGATGCATGGACTCATTGGGGCGTACCCTATAAGAGCAAGCTTAGATGTATTGATCTTGCAAAAGCAGTTAATAGATAAAGGTTTTTTAGTAGGGGCTATTCGTCCACCAACGGTACCAAATGCAATTTTGCGCATCATACCAAGGATTTGCGAGAGTGATGCTAATTTAGAGTTATTGTGTGATAGCATTAAAGAATTAAGCTTATGAGTCTTACGTGTAAACATTTAGTGATTAAAAGTAAAGAAAAAACACTTTTAGATGTAAATTTTTCTTTTTCACGCTCTTTTGCATTGATCGGGGAGAGTGGAAGTGGTAAAAGCTTAACACTAAAAGCATTATTAGGAATGCTACCCCATGAATTAGAGATGTTATTGGATTTGGAAACCTCTTATGCGCTTGAGCGTGGGAAAAGTATTGCTATGGTGCCTCAAAATCCTTTTACGGCACTTTCTCCTATGACGATGATTAAAAATCAATTTATGTGCGATGCCTCTGTTGCAGAAGCGTACTTGAAGAGCGTTGAATTGGGAGTGGACGTATTGACGCGTTTTCCTTCCGAATTAAGCGGTGGTCAGTTGCAACGTGTTATCATTGCAATGGCACTAGCGATAGAGCCTCGATTATTATTGTTAGATGAGCCTACAACGGCATTGGACGAAGAGAGTAAGCAAACTATTTTGACATTGATTCAGCAATTGCAAGAGCGTTTTGGTTTTGATATCTTGTTTGTAACGCATGATATTGAAACTATTGAGAGTTTGTGTGAAGATGTGGCTATTTTAAAAAATGGTCTCATTATTGAAAGAGGAAAAACGAAAACTATTTTATCTCAGCCCAAAGAATCCTATACAAAGGAACTTTTGGCATCAGGATTTAAACAGAGGAGATTTAGAACGTGAAATATCTAGTAACACTTTTTTTTATGGTCGCTTTTGCCGTTTTAATGGGATTTATCTTTTTATACGCACAAATTCGTTTTGATGCGTATAAGATTATTGATTATACTCCCAAATTAACGACACAAATATTTGATCGAAATGGCGAGTTAATTGCTAATTTATACGATGAAGAGCATCGATTGTATGTCGAGTACAAAGATATTCCTCCACGAGTGATTGAAGCGCTAGTTGCAACGGAAGATACATCGTTCTTTGAGCATAGTGGCGTCAATATTGAAGCTATTTTTAGGGCACTTGTCAAAGATTTGCGTGCGATGAAATTAGTTGAAGGAGCGAGTACTATCACGCAACAGTTAATTAAAAATACTGTGTTAACTCGCCAGAAAACATTAACACGTAAATTAAATGAAGCTATTTTGGCGTATAAAATTGAAACGGAGTTGACAAAAGAGCAAATTTTAGAGCGCTATTTTAATCATGTCTATTTTGGACATGGATACTATGGTATCAAAACTGCTGCACTTGGCTACTTTAATAAACCACTTGATGCACTAAGTCTTAAAGAAATTGGTATGTTAATAGGTCTTCCAAAAGCACCTAGTTCCTATGACCCCACCCGCCATATGGATCTTTCTTTAAGTAGAGCGAACCAAGTGGTCAATAGGTTGTATTCGCTTGGGTGGATTAGTGAAGCCGAATATACCAAAGCAACACTTGAGCGTCCCATCATTTATGATGAGACTTTGAGCCAAAATAAGGCGCCTTATGTTGTTGATGAAGTGATTAAAAATTTGAGTGCGGAATACCCTGATATTAAAAAAGGTGGTTATCAAATTTATCTTAGTATTGATTTGAAGTTACAGAATTTAGCTAGAAAAGCCCTTAAAATAGGCTATGATGGAATGGTTGCGCGGGCAAAGGATATGAATACAAGTGAGCTCAATGGTGCCATGGTTGTTTTGGAAAATAATACAGGTAATGTTTTAGCGATGCTTGGGGGTCTTGATTATGCAAAAAGTAGTTTTAATCGTGCAACACAAAGTAGACGACAACCAGGTTCTAGCTTTAAGCCTTTTTTATATCTAAAAGCTATTGATTGGGGCTATTCACCAATGAGTGAAATCCCCGATATTTCTCGCACCTATGTGGATAAAGAGACTGAAGAAGAGTGGAAGCCTAAAAATTATGAAAATGATTTCGAAGGACTCATTACATTAAAAGAAGCATTAGTACATTCGCGGAACCTTGCAACTATTAATCTTTTATCTTTATTGGGACTTGATAGTGTGCATAAAGAGTTGGCTAAAGATGGTTTTAAAAATGTCCCTTATGATCTTTCTATTGCGTTAGGAAGCTTTGGGATTTCTCCATTAGAATTTAGTGGATTTTACTCAATTTTCCCAAATTACGGTACAAAGATAGAGCCTTTATTGGTTAAAAAAGTGGTCAATAAAAATGGTGAAGAGAAGGTTTATGAAGCCAAACGACAACAGATAACATCAGCACGCCAAAGTTATTTGATGATTGACATGCTAAAAGAGGTTATCAAGCGTGGTACGGGACGTAATGCTCAAGTAGCTGGTATCGAAGTTGCAGGAAAAACGGGAACAACCAACAGCAGTGTCGATGCATGGTTCTGTGGTTTTTCTCCCGATATCGAAGTCATCACCTGGTATGGCAATGATAATAACTCTCCACTCAAAAAAGGAGAGACTGGTGGGCGTGCGGCAGCACCTGCATTTGCCTATTTTATGACTAAATATATCGAATTACATCCTGAAACAACACGTGAATTTAAAATGCCTGAAGGGGTAGGGAGTCGTAAAATCAATGGTGTAACAGAGTATTTTACTGATATTTCACCATTTCCTAAAAGTAATATCAAACAATCAACACAAGATAGTGGGCTTATATTTTAAAAAAGCGTGAAGGAAAAAAGAGGGAAGAGGAAGCGTAATGCTTCCTCTTAAAATACTAGCAAGAGAATGTTGATTTAAATTCAAATGCTGTTGGTCTAGCTTCGTCTGGCCAAACTTGTGTTTCAAATTTGTAATGTTGATAGGTATCAATGAACTCTTTTGTCATAACAGGTGATAAATATTCATTGTCACGAATAAGCGCTTCAAGTGAACCTCTTAATGTATGAGGCATTTGACTGATACCTTTTTCTCTAATTTCATCAAGTGATAATTCAAACAAGTCTTCATCCATTGGACCAACTGGTTCAGCTTTTGTATTGATACCATCGATTCCAGCTAATAACATTGCTGCAAACGCAAGGTATGGGCATGATGTTGAATCTGGAAAACGCATTTCAACACGAACTGCTTTTTCGCCAGCACCGTAAGGGATACGGCAACTAGCTGAACGATTTTGCATAGAATAAGTAAGAATTGATGGTGCTTCAAATCCTGGAATAAGTCTTTTATATGAGTTTGTTGATGGATTTGTAAAAGCGGCAACACTTCTAGCGTGTTTTAAGATACCGCCGATATACCAGCGTGCCATGTCGCTAAGATTGGCGTATTCTCCCGCTTTAAAGAACATGTTTTTGCCATCTTTCCAGATTGATTGGTGAACGTGCATACCACTACCATTGTCACCGTAAAGCGGTTTTGGCATAAAAGTTGCAGTCTTTCCGTTAAGGTGTGCTACCATCTTAACAACGTATTTGTATTTTTGAACGTTATCAGCTGCTTCGACCAATGTTCCAAACTTAACGCCGATTTCACCTTGTGCTTGAGCAACTTCATGGTGAACTACGAATACTTCAAGCCCAATTTGCTTTAAGATTTGAACCATCTCTGCACGTAAATCTACCATACTATCAATAGGTTGTACTGGGAAATAGCCACCTTTTGTGCCAGGGCGATGACCTGTATTGTAACCATCAGGATAGCTTGTAGCACTATTCCATGCTCCTTCTTCTGAATCTACTTCATAGTATGAGCAGTTGATATCATCTTTGATTTTGACATCATCAAAGACAAAAAATTCATTTTCAGGACCAAAATAAGCAACATCACCTAGACCTGTGTTTGCAAGGTATGCTAATGTTTTTTTAGCAATACTTCTTGGACATTTTTCATATAGCTCACCCTTATAAATATCAAAAACATCACAGAAAACAACGATAGTTGCATCAGCTGTAAAAGGGTCTAAAAAAGCAGTTTCAGCTTCAGGTTTAAGTAACATATCTGACTTATTAATAGGCTGCCATGCATCAATTGAAGAACCATCAAAAGGAATACCATTTTTAAATGAATCTTCACTAATCGCTTCAATAGTATAGGTTAGATGATGCCATGCACCTTTCATATCGGTGAAACGAAAATCAACAAATTCTACTTCATTGTCAGTACAGTATTTGAAAAATTCTTCAACACTGTTTACGAACTTACCCATGTATAACTCCTAGCTTTAAATTTTTAGTATTTTATCAGAATGCATCTCAAAAACGACTGAGTTGAGTGATTAAAAATTAACCAATATTCGCTCTCTATTTTTGAATGTTGCACATTTTTTATACCCATAATGTTGGGCAAAAGCTCTCATCGCATCTTTTTCTAAACCTATATGGGTAGGTTCATGTGCATCTGAGCCAAAGGTGATAGGAATATCTGCTTCTGCGATGAGTTCTATAAGTTGTTCGCTAGGGTATTGTTCTCCAATAGGTTTACGAATACCTGCTGTGTTGATTTCAATGGCCATATTGGCTTTTTTAATGGCTTTAATAGCATTGCTCGCAATGAGGCGTACATCTTTTTTGGGTAAAAATTTAAAGACTTTTATGAGATCTATATGGCCTACAATATCAAAAAGTTTACTCTTAGCCATTGCTTCAATGGCATCAAAATAACGTTCCCATATCTCATCTATATTTTTGTGGCGATACTCACCAATGAATTCAGGATTATCAAACCCCCAACGTCCTAAAAAATGAACGGAACCAATAAGATAATCAACTTCTCGCATCAGTACGCGTTCATCGATGTATCCATCCAAAAAATCAACCTCATAGGCTAATAAAATCTCAATATCGTTATGGTATTTTTCTTTAACAAGAAGTACTTCTGACTCGTAATCTTCCATCTCATGAAAGCCCATTCTATAATGTGTATCAAAATTCATTGGGGCATGGTCTGAAAAACCAAAAATATCTATTCCTTCTTCAATAGCTTTGAGGACAAATGTTTCAATAGAACCAGATGCATGATTGCAAAGCGGAGTGTGATTGTGTAAATCAACGACCATATTATCTCCAATTTAACGTGTTTTAAAAAGTATTATAGCAAGCGAGAATATCATTTAAAGTAAAAATATATAAAAAGTTTACTATAATGAGCCATAATTTGTCATTTTTAGGAGATACCTATGACCCAAGAAGAACTAGATGCTTTAATGGCTGGTGATATAGATGATACACAAGAAGATGCTCCTGCAGAAATAGAACGAGAAGAAGATGAGCCTTTGGATGAGGAGGTTACATCAACAGACGCAGATGAGGAATCGTGTTGTGAAGAATCAATGGATGAAGCGCTTACAGAAGAGGAAGTTATCCATAAGCAAATGCATGAATACAGACCCAATGCTTCAGCCTCATGGCCGCCACCTCCACCCACAGATGACCATAAAATGGTTTATCAACTTGATGATGTGACAAAAGATTCTGAAATTAAAGCAGGGCAAGTTTTTGACAGACTGGAAGCCGTCAATAACTTTATGGTTGAAGCTGAACAAAATGCTAAAGATGTTATTGCTTTGATTGAAAGTAATATTACATTATTTGGAACTTTGGTGACAAAATTCCCTAAAATTGATCAGTTCCAAGATGCACTCAACGATAATAAATCAATGAAAAACAAAGTTGAAGCGCTCTTGATGAATGCTCAAATGGCTGAAGATGAAATCATGATGACAATGGATATTATGCAATATCAAGATATCCACAGGCAAAAAATTGAACGTGTTATCAATGTAATGCGCGCTCTTTCAAAATATATGAGTGCTTTATTTGAAGGGTCTAAAGATGATTCAAAACGTGTAGGCTCTGCGGTACATATTCACGGGGATGAAACTACTGAAGACGTTGTAACGAGTGAGGACATAGAAGCCTTGATTGCAAGTTTAGGAAAAAAATAGTTGAATAATGTTGAACTGCTTTCTCCGGCTGGAAATTTTGATAAATTAAAAATTGCTTTAGCTTATGGCGCTGATGCTGTTTATGCGGGGGTAAGTCATTTTTCGCTTCGTATCCGTTCAGGCAAAGAGTTTACGTATGAAAGTTTTGAAGATGCTATCAACTTTACACATACACAAGGGAAAAAACTTTATGTGACAGTCAATGGTTTTCCCTTTAATGCTCAAATTGCCCTCTTGGAAAAACATATTGAGCGTGTAGCGGCTATGAACCCTGATGCCTTTATTGTTGCAGCACCAGGCGTGATTAAATTAGCACAAAAGATTGCACCGCATATTCCGATTCATCTTTCAACACAAGCCAATGTCCTGAGTTATCTTGATGCTGAGGTTTATTATGATATGGGTGTCAAACGTATTATCGCTGCTCGTGAAGTGAGTTTAAAAGACTTAGAGCAAATCAAAGCGCATTTGCCTAAACTTGAGCTAGAAGTATTTGTTCATGGATCTATGTGTTTTGCCTACAGTGGGCGATGTCTCATTAGTTCTGTTCAAAGTGGTCGTGTGTCGAACCGTGGAAGTTGCGCCAATGATTGCCGTTTTCCCTATACACTTTATGCCCATAATGAAGAGAGTGGGACACTGTTTAGGATGGAAGAGAGCGAAGAAGGCACGCATATCATGAATGCTAAAGATCTCAATTTAAGCGCTCATATCAAAGATATTTTAGATGCAGGAATTATTGATTCACTCAAAATTGAAGGGCGAACAAAAAGCTCTTATTATGTGGGTATTACAACAAAAACTTATCGCCAAGCAATTGATGATTATTATGCAAATATATTTGATGCATCAAAATATATGCAGGAGCTAGATACAACCAAAAATCGTGGTTTTAGTGATGGCTATTTGGTCAACCGCCCGTATGAAAAAAATGATACTCAGAATCTTGCACATTCTATCAGTGAAGGCTCACATCAGGTTGTTGCTGAAGTTGGAGAAGATGGACAAACGTGTCTTTGCAAAGATAAATTAGCTTTGAATATAAGCTACGAATTGGTTTTACCACAAGAGCATCAATGTGTTTTAGAGACGGATAATGCAATCGGTAAAATATGTTTGGAAGAGGGAATTTGGAAGATTATGTTCCGCGAACTCAAAACGAGTAATGGAAAGAGCTATGAGGAGATTCACAGCGGCAATACCAATGCAATTGTTTTACCATTAACACTTCCTGCATTTACATTTTTAAGAAATAAGATATAAGGATAAACATGAAATTTGTGTCAATAATCATGGGCAGCAAAAGTGATTATGGTGTGATGGAAGAGTGTGCTAAAACACTTGAAAAATTTGGCGTGATGTATGAAATTATTGTTTCATCAGCCCATAGAAGCCCTGAAAGAACGCATAAATATATCAAAGATGCAGAAGTAAAAGGTGCTAAAGTCTTTATTGCAGCTGCCGGTATGGCAGCTCATTTGGCGGGTGTTGTTGCTTCTTTAACCACAAAGCCCGTTATTGGTGTACCCATGAAAGGTGGTGTTATGGAAGGTATGGATGCACTGTTAAGTACAGTTCAAATGCCTGGAGGTATGCCTGTTGGCACTGTTGCTATTGGTTCGGCAGGGGCAGTGAATAGTGCCTATTTAGCGATGCAAATTTTAGCAATTGGTGATGAAGAATTAAGCGCAAAGCTTAAGGAAGATCGTATCTTGAAAGCTAAAAAAGTTGAAACAGATTCAATGGGTATTGAAGTGATAATTTAAAAGGTAAACAATGCAAACATGGTTGGAATTAGAAGAATTTAGTACACTTGTGGGCTTAGATCTTTCTGTGATTCAAACAATGATTGATGAAGGGAAGCTGACATCAAAGATGGAAGCAAATCAGTGTTATATTGAGGTCAATCGTGATGCTTATGCCATTATTCCTGCGACGCAAGGTGTTGTGCTTAATGAAGATACGCATAATAGTGTCATGGTTGGAAGCGATTTTGTTGAAAAAACAGTCGGCGCAATTTTAAGTTTACATGAAAAAGTACTGGATGCCAAAGAAGAGACTTTAAATGCGTTAAAAGGCGAAAACCGTTTTTTAAAAGAAGCTCTTTTTTCAATGCAAGAACTTTATGATGAAGATCGAAAAACGATCGAAACATTAACGAAGCAATTAGCACTCATACAAGATGAGTTAGAATTTACCAAACGCAAATATAAAATGATGTGGAACAAGGCGGTGGAAGGTTATACTCCGCCATCAAATAAATAAATTTTACATGTAGAAGAAGGAAGAAACAGTGTTAACTTTTAGTCAAATGCTTTTAAAACTCCAAACATTTTGGCAAGATGAAGGTTGTACGATTGTACAGCCTTATGATATGCCTGCAGGTGCTGGAACATTTCATAATGCGACCTTTTTAAGAAGCTTAAGTAGTAAACCATGGGCAACAGCGTATGTGGCTCCAAGTCGTAGACCTACCGATGGGCGTTATGGTGAAAATCCTAATCGACTGGGAAGTTATTATCAATTTCAAGTCTTGATTAAACCAAGTCCCGATAATATTCAAGAGCTCTATCTTAAAAGTTTAGAGATGTTAGGACTGGATTTGCACAAGCACGACATTCGTTTTGTTGAAGATAATTGGGAATCGCCAACTCTTGGTGCGTGGGGATTGGGATGGGAAGTGTGGCTAGATGGTATGGAAGTAACACAGTTTACCTATTTTCAACAAGTTGGAGGCATTCCTTGTAATCCAATTTCAGTTGAGATAACGTATGGGGTTGAACGATTGGCGATGTATCTTCAAGAAAAAGAGTCAGTATTTGATTTGGTTTGGAATGAAAATAACTATGGTGTAGTAACCTATGGTGATGTGCATAAGCAAAGTGAATATGAGTTTAGTCGCTATAATTTTGAAGTGGCTGATGTCGCGATGCTTTTAGAGCAGTTTGAAAATGCCAGAACGGAGTGTAAACGTTGTTTAGATGAAAATTTACCACTTCCAGCATATGATTATTGTTTGATGGCATCACATACCTTTAATGTTTTAGATGCACGAAAAGCTATCTCTGTCACGCAAAGGCAAAATTATATTTTGAAGATACGTGAACTTGCGAAAGGATGTGCCCTCAAGTATAAAGAAGTTGTTGATGCTCGTTCGTGAGATTTATGACTATTTAAATACGCTTAGTCCTTTTGTAACACAAGAAACATGGGATAATAGTGGCCTTTTATTAGGTACAATGGATACGGAGATAGAACGTATTTATCTAAGCCTTGATATTGATAGTGACTTAGTAGGAACACTCGAGCCACATTCATTAGTCATTACGCATCATCCTTTGATTTTTAAGGGGCTAAAACAACTTGATTTTGGATTGTATCCAGCTAATGTGATACAAAAATTGATAGCTAAGAACTGTGCGCTTATTGCTATGCATACCAATTTTGATATAAGCCATCTAAATAAATATGTGCTGAAAAACATTTTAGGGTATGAGCATATTCAGTGTCAAAATCATATTTGCTACTTTGATGTCAATCAGAGCTTTGATGCATTTGCTTTACATGTAAAGAGTGCTTTTTCATTAGAACATTTACGCGTGGTTCAAGCAAAATCCTTTATTAAACGGTGCGCTTTAACCACCGGTTCGGGAGGAGATTTAATTCGTGAAGTTGAGGCCGATTGTTTTTTAAGTGGTGATTTTAAATACCACCAAGCTTTAGAAGCAAAAGAAAATAAACTCAGTTTAATGGATATAGGACATTTTGAGAGTGAGTCCTATTTTTCGGTATGTTTGGGTGAACATTTGAAAAAATTGTCATTAAAGGTTATAATGTCAAATTCTAAAAATCCGTTTGAGTATAAATAGAGGACACACAAGATATGAATAAATATTTAGAGCAGTTGATTGAACTTTCAAAATTCGATAAAGAAATTGACGATTTTGGACCAAGAATTATTAAAGTTGAGAAGATGTTAAAGCTTTCTCTGGACAAAGAGAAAGAGCTACGATTGCAAGCTGAGGTATTTCAAGCTGACATTGCAGACGCTAAGCTCAAAAAAGCAAAAAATGAGGCACATTTAGCTGAACTGTCCGCAAAATTAAAAGAGTTAACTAAAAAAAGTGCTATTGTTAAAACAGCTAAAGAGATCAAAGCACTTCAACTTGAAGAAGAAATTTCTAAAGAGCAATGTGATTTTGCCAATGAAGAGATCGCACGATTAGATAAAATTATTGAACTTAAACAAAATACAATTTCACAAATTGAAGAAAAAATTGCTTTAGCGACAGCAGAAGCAGCCGAGATTAAACTCTCTATAGATTCTGAAATTCAGAAAATTGAGCAAGAGCGTAAAGATGTTTATGGTGCTAAAGATGTGTTAGTGGCTGATATGAGCCAAAAAATCTTAACTTTTTATCAAAAAATTAGAAAATGGGCACAAAATTCAACGGTAGTGCCGGTGCATAAACAAGCGTGTTATGGTTGTTTTATGCGTATTAATGATAAGACTTATGCAAGTGTATTAAAGCAGGATGATATTATCACATGCCCACATTGTGGTCGTATTTTGTATAAAGAGATTGAGGTAGTTCAGGCGTAATGCATTGATTGCAACCCTTTATTATATTGTAGCGATGCTTCTTTATATCGTAGCATCGCCTTTTTTTATTTATCTTCGTTTTAAACCAAAATATAAAGATTCACTTCCAGCACGTTTTTTTTTAAAGTCAAATTCTTCCTTTACACAAGGAGGTGTTTGGTTTCATGCGTGTTCGCTTGGTGAAGTACGCTCTCTTAAGCCTCTGATTGAAAATATCACGACAGAGCATGTACACATTAGTGTCATAACACAAACAGGATTCCATGAAGCTGGAAAAATCAAGAATGTTGAAGTGCGTTATCTTCCTTTTGAGATTTTTCTTCCTTTTTGGATACGTGAGGCAAAAGTACTTGTTGTCATGGAGGCTGAGTTATGGCCCTTGCTTTTTATCGTTGCTAAAGCGAAGGGAATGAAAACAATATTAATGAATGCACGTATTTCTGATAAGTCGTATGCATCGTATCACAGATTTAGGTTCATTTACCGATGGATTTTTAGCTACATTGATGTGGTCTTTGCACAAAGTGAGGGTGATAAAGAGCGTTTGGTTGATTTAGGTGCTCAAAGAGTACACATCAGTGGGAATATTAAAACATTTCAACAGCTTTCGCTGAGTAGACATTATCCTAAGCGCCCAGGTACAAGAGTGATCGTCTTAGCGAGTACGCATGAAAAAGAAGAAGAGCTGATACTTGAAAAAATAAAATTACATGCAAATGACCAACTCATTGTTGTGCCTAGGCATCCTGAGCGTTTTAAAAAAGTGAATGATTTTTTACAAGAGTTTTGTATCAACCATCAGCGTACTTATGCACGAATACAACAAGATGATACGATGCAAGCTGATATCATTTTATGTGATACAATGGGAGAATTAGTAAATGTGTATGCTATCGCAGATATTGTGATTTTAGGGGGTTCCTTTATTGATGGCATTGGTGGACACAATCCATTAGAACCTGCCTTTTTTGGCGTTAAAATTATCAGTGGAAAATATATTTTTAATCAAAAAGTACTCTTTAATTGTATTGAAAATATTGAAATTTGTGAAGAAGAGAACTTAAGGAATGTTTTTGAAAAGGTTGATACCCTCAAAAATAGTATGATTATCAATAGTGGGCAGATCGAGCCACTAATACAAGAAATTTTAGGAACATAAGAATGGAAAAAGCCTATAAGCTTTTGGCGTTGCAAGAGGGGATTTCAAATCGTGCAGCCAAAGATTTAATCGATAGAGGTGTCGTATACTCTGGAGGTAAGAAAGTAACCGTTGCCAGAGGTGAATTGAGTAATAGTGCAAATTTTAAAGTTGAAAAAATAGCGGATATTAAAACGTTATTTGAAGATGACATGATAGTGGCTGTAGATAAACCTGCCTTTGTAACTTCTGAAGAGGTAGCTTTGCAGATGAATTTACCACTATTGCATCGCTTGGACAAAGAGACGAGTGGTGTTTTGTTGCTGACTAAAGATGATGCGTTTCGTAAAAAGGCGGTTGAGGCATTTAAGAAAAAAGAGGTCTACAAAGAGTATATTGCTATTGTTGAGTCTCGACTTGCCGAAGAAGTAACCATCAATGCTCCTATCTTGACAATTAAAAAAGGCAATACTGCTTATAGTAAAATAAGCGATGATGGAAAAGAAGCCATTAGTATTGTAACACCATTGATGGTTGAAGGGAAGCGAACCAAAGTTAAAGTAGTCATTGAAACAGGTCGAACACATCAAATTAGAGTACATTTACGTAGTATTGGGGCATCTATTCAAGGGGATACTGAGTATGGCGGGCGACCTTTTAAACGATTGATGTTACATGCCTCTAAAATCGCATTATTGGGTTATACGTTTACGTGTCCAGAACCTATTGACTTCAAAAGATTTGTCTTGTAAAAGACCAAATTTAAGAATTTATTTAGTTTAAAGTATTTTTTCTGTATTATTGCATTCCTCTGTAATGGGGCATTTTGAATAAGGATAGTTTAGTGTTCGAGGTTTTAACCGATTCGTTTAGAGTAGCAATCAATAAAATTCGTTTTAGTGATGATGAAAAATCATTAAAAAGTGCGCTTGAAAATTTAAAAAAAGCGTTACTTAAAGCGGATGTTCATCACAAAATTGTACGAGATTTGTTACGCCAAGTTGAAATCGAAACAAAAGCCAAAGGCATTGGGCAAGTCAATTTTTTACGTTCTTTAAAATCAAATTTAACAGCAATTTTAACTACTCCTGGCAAACAAGGCTTTGTTTTTGCATCAAAACCTCCTACAACGGTTTTGATGGTCGGCTTGCAAGGAAGTGGTAAGACAACGACAACGGTTAAATTGGCTAATTATTTAAAATTAAGACAAAAAAAAGTCTTAGTCGTTGCGTGTGATCTTCAGCGTCTAGCGGCGGTTGAACAGTTGCGTCAATTATGTTCTGCAAATGAGATTGATTTATACTCCGAAGAGGGGAATGAGCCAGTAGCGATTGCAAAAAATGCGATGAAAAAAGCTAAAGAAGGTCTTTACGATGTTGTACTTGTTGATACTGCCGGTCGATTAGCGATTGATGCAGAATTAATGCAGCAACTTGAATCTATTAAAAGTGCTGTGAGTCCTGATGAAGTCTTTTATGTCGCGGATTCAATGACAGGGCAAGATGCTGTACGTTCTGCGGTTACCTTCCATGAAAAAGTAACGCTCAGTGGGGTTATCTTAAGTAAATACGATGGCGATGGTAAGGGTGGTGTTGCTTTAGGTATTGCCGAGCAAACAAAAGTACCATTACGTTTTATTGGTGTGGGTGAAAAAGTTGCTGATTTAGAGCATTTTATTCCTGATCGTATTGTCAGTCGGTTGATGGGTGAGGGTGACCTTGAAACGTTGGCGGAGAAAACAAGTTCTATTATTGATGAGAAAAAAGCTAAAGCGATGACTCAGAAAATCAAAAAAGGTGAGTTTAACTTTAATGATTTTTTAGAGCAGATGGAACAGATGAAAAAGCTTGGGAGTATGAAATCTTTGATTGGTATGATTCCTGGTCTTTCTTCAATGGCTGGGCAGCTTAAAGATGTTGATTTAGAAAATTCGGTTGAAATGAAAAGAATTAAAGCAATGATTGGCTCCATGACCAAAAAAGAGCGTGAAACACCTGATTTACTCAATAATAGTCGTAAAAGAAGAATTGCTGAGGGTGCAGGCCTTTCACAACAAGAAGTTAATCGCTTTTTAAAACAGTTTAGTAATGCGGCTAAAATGGCTAAAAAATTCTCAGGGAAACGTGGTATGCAAGATTTGCAAAATATGCTTTCTCAGGCCAAGCAGTCACGAATACCACGATAGGTAAGTGACGGTTTATATCTACATGTAAGCTTTACATGTAAATCTAAGCCGTAAACACAAATAAAAAAGAAAATTTAAGGAGACCATAGAAATGGCAACAGTTGTAAGATTAACAAGAATGGGAAGAAATAAAACTCCATTTTACAGAATCGTCGTAACAGACAGTAGAAAAAAGCGTGATGGTGGTTCTATCGAAACATTAGGTTATTACAATCCACTAAGCAATCCTGAGACCATCAAATTTGATGCAGAGCGATTGGCTTATTGGAAAAGTGTTGGCGCAAAGCTGAGTGACAGGGTTGCTAAAATTACTGGAAAATAATCATGATTGATAAATTTCTAGAAGAGTTTGCAAAACTTTTGGTTGACAATCCAAGTGGTGTCAGAGTTGAGAGAAGTGATGTTGATGAGACATTTTGTGAAGTTGTCATTTTTGCAGATAAAATAGATACGGGTAAGTTAATTGGCAAAGATGGTAAGATGATTAACTCTCTTAAAACACTGATCTCTGGATGTAAAGCCAAAGATGGCAAATCTTATAGAGTAACTGTTAAAGCTAACGATGAATAATATGAACTCACTGATAGAAGTCGCTCAATTAGGGCGGCTTGTGGGTTTAAAGGGTGAGCTTAAACTGCACCTTCATTGTGATTTCCCAGAGCAATTTAAAAAAGGCAAAACCTTTTTAACTCCCAAAAATGAAACATTAGAAGTATTTTCTTACAATGCCTCCAGAGGGCTTATTTCTTTTGTAGGTTACCAAAGTAGAGAGGTAGCTGCTAAGCTTGTGAATACTCTTTTGTTAACAACTCAAGAGAACTCTTTAAAAGAGTGTCATTTGGAAGAGGGTGAATATTTTTGGTTTGATTTAATAGGTGCGCGGGTCATTGATGATGGTGTATGTTTAGGTATTGTTCATGAAATAGAACGCATTGCTGCAAACGATTATCTTCTCATTGATACGGATGAAAAATTGATAAAAACAGGACTGGTAAGAAGCTTTTACATACCATATATTGAGCGCTACATTGTCTCTTTTGATAAAGAAAAGAAAGAGATAATTACACAGGATGGATTAGGTATATTGGAGAATTCGTAATGCTTTTTTCTTACGTTACACTTTTCCCTGCTTTAATTTCTGCTTATTTTGAGGATTCTATTTTAAAAAGAGCTCTTCAGAGTAAGCTCCTTTTGACAGAATTTTATAATCCAAGAGAGTTTACCACCAATAAACATGGTAAAGTTGATGACCAGCAAACCAGTGGCGGTGCGGGTATGGTTTTATTTCCTCAGCCTTTATTTGATGTGTTAAAAACAATTAAAGAGAAAAATCCCCAGGCCTATATTATTTTTCCTGTTCCTTCTGGTAAACCATTCGCTCAAATTGATGCCAAGCGCTTAGCAAAAAAAGAGCATTTAGTTTTTGTATGTGGACGATATGAAGGTATTGATGAACGTGTGATTGAAACGTTTGCTGATGAGCTCTTTTCTATAGGTGACTATATCTTAACAGGAGGAGAATTACCTAGCCTTGTTATAAGCGATGCGATTAGTCGTAATATAGAAGGTGTACTTGGTAACAGTGAATCTTTGTGTATGGAAAGCTTCGAAAATACTCTTTTAGAAGCGCCTTGTTTTTCAAAACCACCAATATATGAAAATAAATCTGTTCCCTCAGAGTTTTTAAAGGGAAATCACGCTAAAATCACAAGCTTAAAAAACAATATGTCTGAAATGAAGACAAAATACTTCAGACCAGATCTGTTTTCTCGCTTTAATGCGAAGCATTGACAATGAAAAAGGATAATAAATGAGAAATAAATTTATCGAGGCTTTTGAAGCAGGACAGATTTCTGCGAAGAATGTTCCAGAATTTAGAGCAGGTGATACACTAAGAGTTGCTGTAAAAATTAAAGAAGGCGACAAACAACGTATCCAAAATTTTGAAGGTATTTGTATTGCAAGACGTGGTACGGGTACAGGTGAAACTTTTATGGTCAGAAAAATTGGTGCTAATAGTGTTGGTGTTGAGAGAATTTTCCCAATCTACTCTGATAGTATTGAAGAGATCGTAGTTCTTAGACGTGGTGTTGTAAGACGTGCGAAACTATTCTATCTTAGAGATAGACGCGGTAAAGCTGCAAAAATTAGAGAACTTAGAAAATAATACTTTTTCTGGCAATGATAATGACCCTATCATTGCCATTCCCGTTTCCCCACTATCTTACAAAAGCAGTATAAGTATATGAAAATTCACCTTGACTGTTTAGCATGTATTGAAAATCAAGCACATCGCGTATGTAATGTTTTATCGCTAAGTCCGAATCATCATGAAGCTATTGTTTCAATCGCTCAAAAGCATATTGCACAGTTTGATTTTGAACTTACACCTCCCCATAATGCTACACCCTTATATGAATCCATCGCAACTTACCTTAATGTAACAGATATTTATGCAGCATTAAAGGAAGAATCTTCTCAAAAAGCTAAAGCTTTTATTCCTTTGTGTGAAGCGCAGATAAAAAAAAGCAGTAATAGACTTTTAAGTGCTACAAAAACAGCTGTGGCAGGCAATGTAATAGATTTAGCATCGGTTATGATGTATGATTTAGAAGATGAACTAAAAAAGATTTATGAAACTCCTTTTGCTATTGATGATTTTAAATTGCTTGAACAAGCTCTGTGTAAAAGTAAAATAGTGGTCTATTTAGCTGATAACGCAGGTGAAGAAATTTTTGATAAAATCTATATTCAAGTTTTAAAAAATCTCTTTTCAGACTTAAGTATTTATTATTTTGTCAGAGGAAAACCTATCATCAATGATCTTACGAGCATGGATGCATATGCTTCCGGACTCGATGAAGTTGCCACTGTGGTTGATAGTGGCGTCCCAACTCCTGGTCTTGCGATGGAGTTGATGAATCAAGAGGCTAGCGCTCTTTTTAAAAAAGCAGATTGCATTATCTCCAAGGGAATGGGTAATTATGAGTGTTTAGGCGAAACCAAAGGACTTCCCATCTTTTTTTTACTTAAAGTAAAATGTTTAGTTGTGGCCAATGCGATTGGCGCACAACTAGGTGATATTGTTTGCAAAAAAGGAATTAGCTAAGTTCTTTGTAAGCAAGATGTAGCTTTTCTATGCCATCTTTAATTTGTTCTAAACTAGAATTGGTATAGTTGAGTCTTCCATATGAGCTAATGCGTTTATCGGCGAAGAAAACACTCCCTGGTACAAATGCAACCCCTTTTTTGATAGCGACATCAAATAGTTTCATACTGTCAGTGCATTTTTTAAAGTTAACCCAGATAAACATACCACCTTCAGGTATGACAAATTCAATGCTATCGCCAAAAAGCTCACGTAAAGCGTTTACCATGGCATCGCGTTTAGGACGATAATACTCAATTAACGTTTTTGTATGCTCTTGTAATTCACCATTTTGTAACATAGAAGCACAGATAAATTGGAAGAATTTAGAATTCTGCAAATCTGTACTCTCTTTACTAAGTGTTAATGCGCTGATAATCTCTTGAGGTGCTTTTATCCATCCAATACGAAAATCAGGTGCTAATGTTTTTGAAAATGTGCCTAATGCGATGGTTAATTCGGGCAAAAGATCAGCGAACGATGTCGTTTGCTCTCCATCATAACGTAGTGCTTCGTATGGGCTATCTTCAAGCAATATGACGTTGTATTGTTTGGCTAATCGGACAACTTCAAGACGATTTTCCAAAGTATAAGAGTAGCCTGTAGGATTTTGAAAGATAGGGATAGTATAAAAAAACTTTGGTTCGTATTTTTGAAACAATGTTTCCAATACGACAATATCAACCCCTTCTTTACTTAAAGGAACAGCTTTAATTGAGGCATTATACATATGGAACAATCCAAGGGCAGCAAGATAACTTGGATCTTCTACAATAATACAGTCTCCTTCATCTAAAAAAGTTTTACATACTAAATCAAGACCTTGTTGTGAGCCATTGGTTAGCATAATTTCTGCCGAAGTAGTAAGGGCATATTTTTTAGCGATTTCCACTTTAAGTGCTTCAACACCAGAGGCATTACTGTATTGAAACAAGCGATTGTCTTGTGTTGCAAAAAGGTTTTTGGCATGCTTCTCAATAGTATCTCTGGGGAAAAGAGCAGCATCTGGTAATCCCCCAGCAAAGGAAATAGTTGAGCTTTGTGCTGTTAAATCGAGAATAGTGCGCGTAAAAGAACGTGATGCCGTAGTAACACGTGTAGCAAATTTTGATTTCATAGAGAGCCTTTTAAAAATGTAGCATATTATAATCATTTACATAAAATTATTCTATACAAAAGAAGGGAAAACATTTGTCCATTTGTGCTATAATGTATTCATGAAACACAAACAAATAACTTTAAATGATCATCAAGAGCGCGTTAATGATGTCTTATTTCTTATTCATGCAGATATGCAACAAAACTATAGTGTGGATACTTTAGCATCTCATGTAGCGATGTCTCCTTTTCATTTTAATCGAATTTTTAAAGAAATTGTTGGTGAAAGTGTCCATGGATATATCAAACGTGTCAAATTAGAGCATGCTGCCAATGCTTTGATTTTTAATCCCCACGCAACTATTACTCATGTGTTACAAGAGGTTGGGTTTAGCTCCAATGCCTCTTTTACACAAGCTTTTAAAGAAGCTTTTGGTGTGACTCCCACCAAGTGGAGAGAAGTTGATCAAGCCAATGATAGAGAAGATTTTTCATTTTCGCAAAAACCTTTAGACGTAACCATGATGGTTCAACCTTCATATCATGTTGCATATGTACGGCACACAGGATACGATAGAAGCATCAAAAAAGCATGGCAAAAGCTTTATGTATGGGCAATGGCAAATCAGATTGATTTTAAACAACAAAGGATGATAGGGTTACATCATAGTAATCCGCGCTTCGTGGAATCTTCCAATTGCCATTATGTTGCATGCTTAGAATTGCCTAAAAATAAGAAGTTTTATCGTAGTGGCGAGATTGGCATAATGAAAATTCCTGAGATGTTTTGTGCCGTTTTCAATTTAAAAGGTGTTTATGGAGATTTGAAAAAGTATATGGATGTTATTTATCATGAATGGTTGCCTCAAAGTGACTATGAAAAGGTATCTTTGCCTTCTTATGCTTTATATTATGAAAATCATTTTATTAATACAAGTGAAGCTTTTAATCTAGATTTTTGTGTACCTGTAAAATTTAAGTAGTACGATGAAGTTCATATGTAACATTCTGTATCATTGCAGGATGTATTAGGTAGATTTATAAAAATTAAAGTGACATTTTAAAGAAAGCATTGTTACAATTTAATTACATTATAAAGACTGCTTAAGGAGATAAGATATGGATGCGCTATATATGATTGTCCCAATAGGGGTATTATTGTCATTATTTGCTTTTTTATTTTTTGAAAAAAGGGCAATACAAGCTAAGAAGTCTAAAGATGCACAAGGTATCCCACCTCCTAGTGTTGAGGATTTTTATGCGAAATTCAGACGCTACAATACACTGAGTAATATTGTTGGTTTTTTTGTTGCAAGCTACGCTATCTCTTTTGTTTTGGCCGCACTTAAGTATAATGAAGCTTATGGTTTAATACATGCTTTAACCTATATTTTCTTAACCACGTTTATCGGCTCAATTATTATCTTTATTTTAAAATTTAATAAAAGTATTTTGGTCAAAGTCTTTGCAGCATTTTTATACGGAGCGCCTCATATCGCAGCAGCCTCTTTGGCCTTTTTAACACGCTATCTTCTCGCATAATCTTACAAAGCGAATGGCTTATTATCATTCGCTTTGTAGCCACCTCTTATATTAGACGTCCCGTTTGTATGTTATAATTTCCAAAAAGAGTCTGCATGAAACTAAAACCACTTTTTATTACAGCTACCAATACTAACGTTGGGAAAACACATACAACATTGAAATTGATTGAGTCACTGAGTGCTCAAGGTCTCAAAGTTGGAGTGATGAAACCTATTGAAACGGGGGTTGAAGATATCCCTTTGGATGCAAATCTTCTTTTTGAAACAGCCAAACATTATTATCCCGCCTTAGGTGTTTTGAAACTTAAAGATATTGCACCCTATCAATTTGCGCTTCCGGCAGCACCTTATGTGGCAAAAGGTAAGAAAAAAATCAATTTAGAGATTTTAGAAACGGCCTATGCCAAGATTGAAGCACTATGCGATATTGTTCTCATTGAAGGTGCGGGTGGGTTGTTGGTTCCAATTGAAGATGATCTTTACATGTATGATTTTATTAGGCTGTTTAATGCTAGAACACTTTTGGTTGGGCATAGTGAGCTTGGATGCATTAATGATATTCTTCTTTCTTTGCATTTATTGGATGCATTAGGTGTTGATGATTATGAGTGGTGTATTAATTTTAAAGAAGATAGAAGCAATTTTGACAAAACCACTCTGCCGTTTTTTAAATCACTTTTTGGCAGAGTGTTAAGTCTTCAAGACGATTGCGAAGAGATTATTCAAAGCTTAGTACCCTACCATGACATTGAGTAAGATGTACTCTAAGGGTTTGTCTGAGTATTTGACAATCGTGTGATCTTTGTAGCGAGCCGTATTGCGATAGCCTATAAATTTTTCAGAACTTTTTTCTTCATAACGTGTTGAGCAGCGTCGCTCAGTTCTATAGTTTGGTGATGATGCAATATTGTTGTTTTGTTCGGCTAAATTTTTACCTACGAGGGTTCCTACAATTGCTCCACCTACAGTCGCTGCTGTTTTACCACTACCGCCACCTACTTGATGTCCTAAAATACCACCGGCGACACCTCCAAGAATGCCACCTACCGTGCCACTACCGTCATTGTTTGATTGTGGCTGGTAACGTGTTTCGATTTGCTCATCCCAACACTCTTGATAAGGTGTTCGAGTGGTTACCATGCGATATTCTGGTTTACTACTTATAACTTTAACTTCTTCTTGAAATGAGAGAGATTCTGCACTTAGTAAGCTACTCAACAGTAAAGTACATGTTAAAATAGATAATTTTTTCATAGAAGACTCCTTTATATTTTCGAATTCTATCACAGCCAAGATAATGGAATGTTAACAAAAATTACAGTCAAAATTTGATATTATTTTCTAAATATCTGAAGGAGTCAAATGTGAATCATCTTATCAATACGAGAGATTTTTCTCTTGATGAAATAGAAAAGCTTTTTGAAAGAGCTGCAGAGTTTTTAGATGAACAACCAAGAGATATTTTGCAAAATAAAACGGTTATAACGATTTTTTTTGAAAATTCAACGCGAACACGTAGTAGCTTTGAAATTGCAGCAAAACGTTTAGGTGCGCATGTCGTGAGCCTTGACGTATCCAAAAGCTCATCCAGTAAGGGTGAAACACTTTTTGATACCGCTGCTAATCTTGATGCAATGGGTCCAGATGCAATTGTCGTGCGTCATAAAAGTTCGGGTGTCCCACACATCTTAGCCAATTATGTTAATTGCCCCATTGTTAATGGAGGAGATGGAAGCCATGCCCATCCAACGCAAGCATTACTGGATCTGTTTACCATTAAAAAACATTTTGGAAACGTGGAAGGTAAAAAAATTGCAATTGTAGGGGATATTAAAAATTCACGTGTTGCAAATAGTAATATCGAACTTTTAGGTCGAGCAGGGCTAGAAGTTATTTTAGTAGCACCACCGCACTTTTTACCTAAAACGACACTTCGTACCTCTCATAATATACGTGAAGTTATGGATGAGGTAGATATTATTATGAGTCTTCGCACGCAGACAGAGCGCCATGCCAATCAAATTTATGCTTCATTGAAAGATTACGCAAATGATTTTTGTATCACTTCTACATTAATGGGTGAGCGAGATATTATCGTCCTTCATCCAGGACCGGTGCACCGAAATGTTGATGTAGATGATGCTATGATGAAAGACCCACGCTCTAAAATTCTTGATCAAGTAAAAAATGGTGTTGCAGTGAGAATGGCAGTATTGGAGAAATTGATTGGGCATTGAGTTTGCTCAAGCGCTTAATGCTTTTGGTAAGACTAAAACACCTTTTTTCTTTGTTGTCAATTATGCCAAGGATAACTTTATTGTTGAGCCCTTATCGAGTCTAAGAGATGGTATTTATTATGATTTAAAAGGCTTCAACAATACTTCTTTAGGCAAGGTACCAATAAATCAAGCTAGACCGTTGTGTAAAGAGTTTATTGCTTATTCTCGATACCAAGAGGCTTTTTCGAGAGTGATTGAAGAAATCAAAGCAGGGAATACCTATTTACTCAATCTGACGGCACCTACAAAAATAAAAGATTTTCTGGATTTAGAGTTAATTTTTCATCGTGCAACTGCGCCTTTTAAGCTTTATATTAAAGATACTTTTGTCTGTTTTTCTCCTGAGCGATTTGTAAAAATAGAGGAGCAAAGGATCAGTACGTATCCCATGAAAGGAACGATTAATGCGACATTGCCTAATGCAAGAGAAGTGATATTAGCAGATGAAAAAGAGATGGCTGAACATGTCATGGTTGTTGATTTATTGCGTAATGATTTATCCATGGTAGCTAAAAACGTTCGTGTCGAGGCATTTCGTTATATTGAAAAAATTCATGCAGGAGATCATGAACTACTACAAATAAGTTCTAAAATCGTTGGCGATGTAGACGATACATGGCATCAAAGAGTAGGAGACATCCTCGATACGATGCTACCTGCAGGATCTATCACAGGAACACCGAAGAAAAAAAGTATTGAAATTATTGCAGATATTGAGGGATATGATCGAGGATTTTTTAGTGGTATTTTTGGGGTTTATGATGGGAAAATGCTTGATAGTGCTGTGATGATTCGCTTTATTGAACAGACCCAAGAAGGGTACGTTTTTAAGAGTGGGGGTGGCATAACATTACTTAGTGAATGTCAAAAGGAGTATGATGAGTTGTGTGACAAAGTCTACATCCCTTGCGTTTGAGACGATAAAAGCTATTGATGGCAGGGTGCAACATATTCGGTTTCATCAAGAACGTTTTGATAAAACACGAAAAGACCTTTTTAATGCATCGCACCCACTATTACTTGCTTCGCTTTTATCACCACCTAAAGGCGTGATATGCAGAGTACGTGTTTGCTATGGAAAAGATATTGAAAAAATCGAGTATATCCCTTATGTATCACGCAAGATACAAACATTTCGACTTGTAGAAGCTTCTTTACAATATGATTATAAATTATGTGATAGAGAAGCTATTAATCAGTTAATGAATAAGGAAAGTGATGATGTCATTATGGTGAAAGAGGGGGTACTAAAAGATGCGTCTATTGCCAATATTGCATTACAACTTGATGGCACATGGTATACCCCAGAAAATCCTCTTTTAAAAGGAACTGTAAGGCAAAGATTACTAGAAAGTCAGGCATTATATGCTAAACATTTAACCATAGAGGATATTGAAAAATCGGAGAAATTTGCTATAATGAATGCACTTATAGGATTTGAGATAATAAAAAATTTCCAAATTATAAAGGGAAAACATTGAATTGGGATTTATCATCATTGTATGAAAACGAAACAGCTCTGGAGCAAGACTCTATTGATGTGGCTCAACGCGCCATAGGTTTTGAAAGCGTATACAAAAGCAAACTTAAAGAAATTTCACCGAGGGAGTTTTTAGAAGCAATAAGAGAGTATGAATCGATCAATCAAGTATTGGGCAAAATCATGACATATGCTTTTTTGAAATTTGCACAAAATAGCAATAACGGGGCATTTTATGCCAAATATCAACAAAAGCAAGCACAGATCGCAGAGCATTTATTATTTTTTGAATTAGAATTTAATAAATTAACGAAGATAAAACAGGATGAATTCATTAGCTTTTCTCCTCGATACGCCTATTTTTTAAGTTCTCTCGCAGAAGAAAAACCTTATCAATTAAGTCAAAAAGAAGAACGTATTTTACTCAAAAAAGAGATGACGTCAGCATCTGCTTTTAGTCGTTTGTTTGATGAGCATTTTAGCCGTTTAAAATTTAGTTATGAGGGTAAAAAAGTCTCAGAAGAAGAGATATTAAGTAAGCTTCAAGACAGTTCGCGTGACGTTCGCAAAAAAGCGGCTGATATTTTCACGAAAGGTCTTAAACCACATCAACCACTTCTAGGGTATATCTTTAATATGATTAAAGCAGACCTTGCCAATGAATGTGAGCTTCGTGGGTATAAAAATGCGGAACAACCACGGCATTTGGACAATAAAATAACTCAAAAAAGCGTGGATGCTTTAATCAAAAGTGCAGAAGATAGCTTTGGCTTAGTCCATACGTATTATAAAAAGAAAGCAAAACTTTTAGGACTTGAAACGCTGTATGAATATGATCGATATGCGCCGTTAGATGAGAGCAAAACTGAGTATGACTTTGAAAGTGCTAAGACGATTGTATTGAATGCTTTTTACCAATTTAGCCCAAAATTTCATGAAATAGCACTGCGCGCTTTTAATGAAGGGTGGATTGACGTTTTTCCAAAAGATAAGAAAAGAGGAGGGGCATTTTCGCATCCAGCAACTCCAGATGCACATCCCTATGTGCTTTTAAATCATACTGATACCAGGCGAGATCTTTTTACTTTAGCTCATGAACTAGGTCATGCTATTCATCAATATTTATCCTCCGATGTGGGTTATCTAGGAAGCGATACTCCCTTAACAACTTCCGAGACGGCGTCTGTATTCGCAGAAATGTTGGTGTTTGACTATATAAAGGAGAGTTTAGAAGGAAGTGAAAAGCTTTCTCTTTATGCCTCTAAAATTGAAGATATCTTTTCGACATTGTATCGACAAATTAACTTTACAACATTTGAACGACGTGTTCATTCCCATGAAGGTGAGCTTTCTTTAGAATCTTTCAATGACTATTGGATACAAGAGAGCACAAAGATGTTTGGTGACAGTATCACATTGAGTGAAAATTACCAGTTATGGTGGAGTTATATCCCTCATTTTATTCATTCACCTTTTTACTGTTATGCGTATAGTTATGGGCAACTCCTTGTTTTAGCATTGTATGGGCTTTATAAAAAAAGCAATCAAGAGGATTTCGTCAAAAACTATATTAGTTTTTTATCAGCAGGTGGCAGTCAAAGTCCAAAAACACTGATTGAAAAATTTAATTTTGATATTGATGATGTTGGTTTTTGGAAACTTGGCATTGCTGAAATTGAGTCTATACTAGAAGAATTTGAGGGAATGAGTCATGCTTGAATCGGTCTTATCAAATAAAATTTTTAATCAATTGATGCAAAAGCATGTGCATGAAGTGATCTCCTTTTTACTTAAAGAGGGTGTTAACTTTTCAATTCTAACCAATATTGTAGATGTGAAATTTGACCCTATTCTTCCGTCACATATTAGTCAAAATTTTAAACCAATTACGATGTTTTTTTTAGCTGGATATACGTTTGACAGTACACATATTGATGAAGAAGTCATGAGTTTTGAAGCAGGTTTTGGAAGTGATAATTTTGGCTCTATTGTGAGTGTACCTATGCATGCAATATTGCAAATCATTGTTGAAGAGATCCCTATTTTTATCAATCTAAGTACTCCTCCAAAAATCGAAGAGAAAAAGCCAACAGAAGAGGGAATCAAGCGTTCCATGGACGCATTGATGTCCAATCCAGAAAATCAAAAATTATTAAAGCGCTAAACCTTACAATGAAGGTTTAGGCGCTTGTTTACTCATGATAAAATTAATAACGTTATCAATCAGTGCATCGTGTTTTCGATCTTTGATATAACTTAAATAAAGCATCCGTGTTAGCTTAAGACCCTTCAGTTTTGCTGTAAAAAGTTGACCATTTTCTACTTCATCTGCAATAATGTATTTTGATAAGATAGAAACAGTTGGAACCCCTTCATCATTTGCTTTAAGAAGCGTTTGCTTGACCGCAGTGGAGCTTGTAACAATGCTTTTAATGTTAAAACTTTTGCAGTCAACATCTATTTTTTCAAATGATTCATGGATGATTTTCCGAGTACTTGATTCTTCTTCTCTACAAATCCAATTGAAGGTAAAAAGATCCTCTTTTTTAATGATTTTTGGAAGTGGTGAACGGCTTGCAATGACCAGTTCATCTTCCATCCATTCTCGGTAGATAAGATTTTCATTAAAGACTGGAGCTTCAAGAAGTGCTAAGTCGACTTTTTTATCAATCAATTTTTCAGTAATTTCATTTGCATTGTCTACTCGAAGCATAACATTATTGTTGATACCTTCTTGAATGTCATTTAAGAAATCAGGTAAAATATAATTACCGATAACAGGCGATGCACCTAAAATAAAAATTACTTCCTTATTAACCAGACGTAACATTTCTCGTTCAGCTGATAAAATATATTTTTCTAATTTAATGGCAACTTTATAAAGCTCTTCACCAGCAGTAGTCAATTTAATGCCATTTTTTTTACGGTCAACGATTTGAGTATCAAGGTACTCTTCAAGTAATTTTATTTGTTGTGTAACAGCGGGTTGACTAATTCCTAGTTTTTTAGAAGCTTTAGAGAAGCTTTTTTCTCTAACAACGGTTAAAAAAGTTTCTATTTTAGAGAAATCCTTAAGCATTGTAATCCTTTGACGAAATAATCGTTTTTTTATTTTCATAAAAAATGTTCATTATTATAACTAAAAATAATAGTAAAAACAATAGTTTATTTTTAGAGCTTGTCTTAAATATTTTTCGATATAATAAAATACAATTTACATAGTATCTAAACTCAAAAAAAGTAGACAAGCAATGAAACAGATTTTACAATCACTTAATGAAGCACAAATGGATGCTGCAATGTGTGTGGATGGTCCAATCCTCATTTTAGCAGGGGCTGGAAGTGGGAAAACGAAAACGATTACGACGCGTTTAGCCTATCTTCTTTCTTTAGGAATTGACCCAGCAAGCACACTAACATTGACCTTTTCCAATAAGGCTGCAAGTGAGATGCGAGAACGTGCTATGGGTATGATACAAGCGTGTAATTATCCTCCTTTACTCTGTACTTTTCATAAATTTGGTTTGTTGTTTTTAAAGTTTCATATCGAAAAATTAGGACGAAAAAATAGCTTTGTTGTGATTGATAATGACGATAAAAAAAGAATTCTAAAAAGTTTTACAACCAATACTGAGCTTTCAACAGGAATGGTTTCAAGTGAAATTTCACGCTATAAGACATCTTTGATAGAACCAAAAGTGGCTTGGGAAAAAGCTGAACAAAAAAGTTATCAAGCGATTGCAAAGTTATATGAACAATATGAAAATTATATCGCGATGAATAATTTGGTTGATTTTGATGACTTGTTAGTACTTCCTTATAAGATTTTGTGCGATAACGATGAGCTTTGTCGCAGTATGAGCGAGCGATATCAATACATTATGGTGGATGAGTATCAAGATACCAATGAGTTGCAATATAAGCTATTAAGAAAGTTGTGTTCAACCCATGAAAACCTTTGTGTTGTTGGTGATGATGATCAGAGTATTTATGGTTGGAGGGGCGCTAATATTAAAAATATTTTAGAATTTCATGAGTCTTTTAATAATGTTAAAATCGTGAAGCTTGAAAAAAATTATCGCTCCACCAATCAAATTCTTAAAGCTGCCAATGAATTGATTGATCATAATCGTGGGCGTATTGGTAAAGTGCTAGAGAGTACAAAAGGCGATGGAAATGTGATTGAAGTGATGGATTCTCATGATGAAAACATCGAGTCTCAACATATTGCTAAACGCATAAAAAAATTAATTCAAAGTGGTGTGAACCCTCGAGATATAGCCGTTCTGTATAGAATTAACGCATTAAGCCGTTCTCTAGAAGAAGGGCTCAATAAAGAGCAAATTCCTTACAATATGGTCGGTGGCGTTAAGTTTTACGAAAGAGCTGAAGTTAAAGATGTCATTAGTTATTTACGTGTTATCGCCAACCCTAATGATGATTTTTCAATAAAACGTATCATCAATCGACCGAAGCGAGGACTAGGCAAAGTTACGATTGAGCGGATTATAAAATCAGCCTATGATAATCAGCAGTCAATATACGAATATATTACCCAAAATGAAGCAAAGATTGAAATAGATGCAACCAAAAAAGCAGCTCTTGCACTCAAAGAATTTGTTTATAATATTGCACATATGCAAGAGGTACAAGAGCATTCAACCTATGATATGATCGATGCTATTGATGAGTGCTTTGCCTTGAAAGAGTATTATTCTAATCAGCCAGATTCTTTAGAGCGCATCTCAAATATAGATGAATTTTATGGACTTTTTAGGGATTATATTAAACAAAACCCGCAAATGGGTGTTGATGATTTTTTAAATGAACTCGCACTTCAAAGTGATCAAGACCAAATTGATAGTGAAAATATCTCTATTATGAGTATTCATGCCAGTAAGGGATTGGAGTTTGAACATCTTTTTGTGATAGGCCTTGAAGAGGGTTTCTTTCCGCTTATTGGAGATGGAAGTGATATCGAAGAGGAGCGTCGCCTTGGATATGTTGCGATTACCCGTGCCAAAAAAGAGCTAACACTGAGTTTTTCAGGGAGTCGTTTTTACAAAGGTAGACGAACAGAACTCATTAAAAGCCGATTTTTGAAAGAAGCGGGTGTTTGCGAAGGAAGTTTGATTTTAGAGAAAACCACATCTTTTAAAAAAGGTGATTTAGTTAAACACAAAATTTTTGGCATCGGACGTATTACAGAAGTTAGTAAAGTGGGTCGTGAATTTAAATTGCAAATTAACTTTAGTGGCACCAAAAGAGATATTTTAGCCTCATTTGTTGAGAAAATTTAGATGGAAAACCGCCTTTTTGTGGGATACAAGCCCGCTAATTTACCATCCAATTTTTTCTTAAGTCGTCTTAAACGCAAATACGGAATCAAAAAAGCTGGATTTTCAGGCACATTGGATCCTTTTGCAAAAGGTGTTTTGATTATTGCTTTTGGGCAGTTTACAAAATTGTTCCGTTTTTTAGACAAAGCTCCTAAAACGTATCGTGCGACCTTGTGGCTGGGGGCAAGCAGTCCTACCCTTGATAGCGAAAAAATTGAATATGTTGAAGAGATGATGCCTTTTGCTCCAATTTCCATCGAGATTGCACTGAAAAGTGTAATAGGGACAATAACATATTTACCTCCTCGATACAGTGCAAAAAAAATCGAAGGTAAGCGAGCCTATGCATTAGCTAGGGCAGATGAAGCGTTTGACTTAGCTAAAATTACAAGTCATGTGTATGATTGCCATTTAGTGCATTATAGTCACCCTTTTATAACATTTGAAATTACAATTTCAGAAGGGGGTTATGTGCGAAGTATGGGGCAAATTATCGCACAAAAACTTGGCTTTGATGGCTGTTTGAGTGCTCTAGAGAGGCTTCATGAAGGCTCTTTTGTGTATGACAATGAGAAGGCGTTAAATCCTTTGGAGTACCTGAGTATGTTAGAAAATCGCTATAATGGTCACAAAGATGATATGGACTTAGGAAGAGTTTTGTCGGTTGAAAATTTTACATTGCAAGAAGATGGTATTTATAAAATCATTCATGATGAGTGGCTAAGTATCATTGAAATTAAAGAGAAAAGAGTAGAATATCTACTCAATAAAATATCATTAAGGTCGTAATATGCTCATACTCACACGAAAAGTTGGCGAGGGTGTTGTTTTAAATGAAAATGTTACTGTGCGTATTGTTGAAATATCTAAAGGTGTGGTAAAACTTGGATTTGATGCACCGAAAGATATGCTTATTTTGCGAGAAGAATTAGAGCTTGCTGTTAAAGAGGCCAATATTGAAGCGAGTAAAAGTGTCAGTGCTGGCTCTTTATTAGATCTTAGTAAGAAGTTAAAGTAAATGAGTTATAAAGCCTATGCAAAAGTGAATATTTTTTTAAAAATCGTGGGAACGCGTGGGGCGTACCATGAAATTCAATCACGTTTTATGCTGGTTAAAAATCTCTATGATGTACTAGGTTTTTGTCCCAAAAAAACCGATAATGCTTTTGAGTTGGTTGGAGATTTTAATTGTTCATTAGAACAGAATACCCTCTATAAAATGTACACGCTTTTACGCAATAAAGGGTATGCTGAGCAAGTGGATGATTTATTTGACAACGTCGCTTTACATGTGAAGAAAAATATTCCAACAGGTGCTGGTTTAGGTGGTGGAAGTAGCGATTGTGCAACATTTTTGACTATGGTTAATGCGTATGCTAATCTTGGGCTTTGTGAAGAACAGATGTATCAATTCTCACAAGCGATTGGCGCAGATGTCACTTTTTTTACTTCAGGTTATGAGAGTGCTAATGTCAGTGGTATTGGAGAAAAGATTGAGCCTTTTGAAGAACCGCTATTGGAGTTAGAAGTATTGACGCCTCCTATTGAGTGCAATACAGCGTTGGTGTACCAAACGTACAGGGAGCACTTTTTGCATAAAGAAGCTCAGGACAATGTAGCGCTTATGCGAACTATGCACAGTGATGCTCTTATGAACACGTTTTGCAAAGAAGAACTTAACGATTTATTTAAGGCTGCTAAGATAGCCTATCCCGACCTACAAGATTATGTTGAAGAGGGATGGTTTTTTAGTGGGAGTGGAAGTAGTTTTTTTAGGATAAAAAATGGGTGAAGCAGTTGCGCGAAATAAAAAAGCATTTCATGATTATGAAATACTGGAAAAATACGAAGTAGGCATTGTTCTTGAAGGCAGTGAGGTAAAAGCTATTCGACAAGGGAGAGTCAATTTAAAAGACTCTTTTGTGCGCATTATCAAAGGCGAGGCATTTTTACTCAATGCACATATTTCTCATTTAAGTACGGCAAATTTGCATTATGCTAGAGGTGAGCGAACCGATAGAAAGCTTCTGATGCATGCCAAGGAGATTTTTAAATTAGATGCAAAAGTTGCCAAAGATGGGCTAACTATCGTGCCTTTGTCAATGTATTTTAATGCTAGAAATCTTGTCAAACTTGAAATTGCTTTAGCAAGAGGTAAAAATTTACATGACAAACGTGAAACGTTAAAAGAGAAAGATGCGATTCGAGAAGCTAAAATAGCGATAAAAAATCACATGTATAAAGAGTAGTTTAAAAAGCATTTATCTAAAATTGATAAAATCAAATAAATATTTGAGGTGAATAATGAAATCATTATTATTTTTACTGAGTATTCTAGTTCCGATACTCTTTTTAGGGTGTGGTAGTGAAGCTCCCAAGGAAGTAAGCATTGTAAAAGAACTATACAAAGAGGGTGATAAGATAGAGTTAAAAAGCATAGCGGGAAGCAAATTAACGTTAATGCGTCAAAAAGGAGGGTTTGTTTTGCAAGACGATCCTTCAAAAATAATTATGATCGATATTTTTGGTACTTTCTGTGCCCCTTGCCAAGAAGAGGCTCCTTCGTTGATGGATTTTCAATTGCAAAACAGTGATGATGTTGTGCTGATTGGATTGAATTTTCTTGAAGAGGTCAGTGATGAGTATGTGGTTGAGAATTTCGCGTCCAAATACAATGCGTATTATTTCATCAGTAATTCGCCAATGAATAAAAAAATAGTAGATACAATAACTTCGGATATCCAGTATAAACCGGCTTTACAAGTCCCCTTTAAAGTTGTTTTGAAAGAGGGTGAGTATCAAAAAATTACCGATATTTATGCATCCAATCCCGAGAATAAGTTTTATATTGGCAAAGTCGGTTTGGATGTGATTCAAAAAGATATTGATGCGATTAAATCAAAATAAGGGTTTAAGTTGCATAAACTAGAACATGAGTTTGAAAACGATACGATAGAGCTAAATGATATTAAGGAGCCGCGACTTTATAAAGTGCTTTTACTGAATGATGATTATAGCAGTATGGATTTTGTCATTAGCGTTTTGATGCAAATTTTTCATCACAGTTATGAAAAATCAATGGATATTATGTTGAGTGTCCATGAAAAAGGACGTGGTTTATGTGGCATTTATACGTATGAAATAGCCGAGACAAAAGTCTTTCATGTACGAAAATCGGCAAAAGAGGCAGGATTTCCGCTTAGAGCCGTGATGGAAGAAGCGTAAAAGGAGAAACAATGGTAAGCCAAGAATTAAATTTTGTTTTTAATGATGCAGTTGCTTTTGTGCGAAAGCATCGCTATGAATATATTACAATAGACCATGTTTTCTTTGCACTTTTAAGTAATGAACATGTGGCAAAAATTTTGACAAATTGTGGGGCGAGTGTACCTTTCTTGTACCGATCACTAGAAAAATACTTTATCGCCAATCCACAGATAGTACCGCAAAGCGAAACATATGAACCCCTTGAAACCGTTGCACTTTCACGTGTGATAGAAACTATGATGCTTCATGTAAAAAGCGCAGGTAAACAAGAAGCAACGGTTTTAGATTTATTGGTCGCTATTTTGGATGAGACCAATACCTTTTGTGTATCATTATTGATGCAACAAGGTATTGATCGTTTACAAGTGCTAGAGGAAGTAACAGAACAGAGTAACCCGCATGATAAAGAACACAGTGGTGGCGAAGAGAATGAAAGCGCACTGAAAAAATACACACTCAATTTGATTGAATTATCAGAGAAAAATCAAATAGACCCATTAATTGGGCGTGTAGAAGAAACGAAACGTTTGATGCAAGTATTGTGTCGTCGAAAGAAAAACAATCCTCTTTTAGTCGGTGAGCCAGGCGTGGGTAAAACGGCTATTGTTGAAGGATTGGCACAAAAGATTGCACAAAAAGAAGTACCTGCACTGCTTGAAAATGCTTCATTGTATGCTCTTGATATGGGAGCATTACTCTCAGGAACAAAATATCGAGGCGATTTTGAAAAGCGTCTCAAAGATATACTCAGTGAGTTAGAAGCGGAAGAAAATTCTATACTTTTTATCGATGAAATTCATACCATTGTAGGAGCGGGGGCAACCAGTGGTGGTTCAATGGATTTATCCAATCTTCTCAAACCTGCCCTTGCTTCGGGAAAAATTCGTTGTATCGGTGCAACAACGTATGGAGAATTTCGTAACTTTTTTGATAAAGATAAAGCACTCAGCCGTCGTTTTGCAAAGATTGATATTTTGGAGCCAAGTATTGAAGATTCATATCTTATTTTGAAAGGGCTCAAAGGAAGCTATGAAAAGCATCATGGGGTAAAATATCCATTGCCAGTGATTCGCTCTTCCGTAGAGCTAGCAAAAAAATATATTAATGATAAATTTTTGCCTGATTCTGCTATTGATTTGATTGATGAGGTTGGTGCGTCATTTCATCTTCTGAAAAAGAAGAAAAAAGTGGTAGAGATGGCTGATATTGAAAGTATCCTAGCCAAAATGGCCAATATTCCTAGTCGTACCGTAGCAAGCGATGAAACTGCATTGATGTTTCATTTAGAAGAGAAGCTGAAAGCCAGTGTTTTTGGTCAAGATAAAGCGATTGAGGCTTTGGTTCAAGCGATTAAGCGAAGCCGAGCAGGACTTGGAAATCCAACTGCACCGATTGGTTCTTTTTTGTTTACAGGACCAACAGGTGTTGGTAAAACAGAAGTCGCAAAACAACTTGCATTTGAATTAGGGATTCATTTTGAGCGCTATGATATGAGCGAATACATGGAAAAACATACCGTAAGTCGTCTAATTGGCGCACCTCCTGGTTATGTTGGATATGAAGAGGGCGGACAGCTCAGTGAGGCGATTAAAAAGCATCCATTTACAGTTCTTTTATTGGATGAAATCGAAAAAGCACATCCTGATATGCTCAATATTTTATTGCAGATATTTGATAGTGCAACATTGACAGATAATAATGGCGCAAAGATAGATTTTCGTAACGTAATCATTATCATGACGTCCAATCTAGGAACCAAAGAAGCTCCGACAATGGGCTTTACGAAAAATGAAAGTTCAAGAACGGAGTATGCCATTAAAGATTTCTTTTCGCCAGAATTTAGAAATAGGTTAGATGAGATTATTCATTTTGCAGGATTGAGTGAAGAGGTTATGATTCACGTTGTTGAGAAGTTTTTACGTGAGTTAAACGAGCAATTAGCTGATAAAAAAGTATGTGTCGAAGCAACATTGAGCGCTAAAAAATATCTTGCAAGCGAAGGCTATAGCAAGGAAATGGGTGCTCGTGTTATGAAACGTCTGATTCAAGAGCGCATTAAAACACCACTTAGTGAGGAAGTTCTTTTTGGAAAACTCAAAGAGGGTGGTGTGGCAAAGATTGATTATAAAGCAAAAAAATTGGTTATTAACTATACCGGCGGTTTATAATCTTTGATTCCAAAACTAAATGAGCACAATCACATTTTCCCAAATCCTGCATATGCAGGTAAAGAGGGTTTAGTTGCTTGGGGTGGGGATTTAAGTGCTGGACGTATATTAAGTGCCTATGAGCGTGGAATCTTCCCTTGGTTTAATCCGAGTGACCCCATTTTATGGTGGTCACCGGACCCTCGTTTACTTCTTTTCCCTGATGCTATTAAGGTGAGCGCTAGTTTACGCAAAAGCATGCGTCATTTTGAGATAACGTACGATAAAGATTTTGAATCAGTGATACGCTTATGTCGAGATACCCGTATTCAAAAAGGAGAAAATAGCTGGATTTTTGATGCCATTATTGAGGCGTATATAAGTCTTCATATTGACGGATTTGCGCATAGTGTTGAGTGCTATTGCGAAGGTGAATTAGTCGGAGGTTTGTATGGGCTTTATCTAGGAGGTGTCTTTTGTGGAGAATCGATGTTTTCCCAAAAAAGAGATGCTTCAAAAGCGGCTTTAGTAGGGTTGTGTCAAAAAGTCAAAGAGCTTGAAGGTGATTTTATTGATTGCCAAATTCCAACAGCACATTTAAAATCAATGGGTGCTGTGGAAATCAAGCGAGATCTTTTTTTAGTGATGTTAAAAAAAGCATTGGAAAAACCAATGCATCATGAATGGGTAAAATAGTATGATTGAGCAAATTGCCCCTGTTTTTATTTTTGTTTTACTGGGTTATATATTTAAAATGATTAAGCACGATATTTCTGAAGCCTTAACAGAGTTCGTGATTTATTTTTCATTACCCGCTTTAGCCCTTGCAAAGATCAGAAATTTAGATTTTAATGCAGAAATAATACACATTATTCTGATTGGATATGTAGTCATGGGATTGGCTTCGATTTTTGCGTATAGTGCTGGAAGGATGTTGAAACTTTCAAAAAAAGATACGGCAACCTTGATGATGGTTTCCATCTTTGGGAACACTGCGTTTGTTGGATTTTCTTATATTGAATCCTTTTATTCGTTAGATTATGTTGTTTATGCCTTAGTGTATGATCAAATGGCTAGTTTTATTGCTTTACTCACATTTGGTGTTGTGATAATTGCGTGGGGCAGTGGGGAGGGAAATAATGTTAAAAAGGTTGCAATACAAATGTTTACCTCTCCTCCACTCATTGCCATAGGTGCGGCACTTTATTTTCATGGGACTGTTTTTCCTTCGTTTATCGAAGTCATGCTTGATAAATTTCAAGCTACGCTGATTCCTTTGGTGACGACGATTGTTGGGATGAAATTAGAGATAAGAGCACTGAATCAATATTTTAAAGAGAATATGGTTGCATTGAGTATTAAAATGGTTATAACGCCATTTATACTATTAATCTTTTTGTACTTTTTTGCCGATTTATCGCAAAGTTGGTTAAAGGTAACTTTTTTAGAAACAGCTATGCCGCCAATGACGATGGCTGTAGTTCTTGCCATTCGTGGTGGACTCAATAAAGATTTAGCGATAAATGCATTAGCGCTTGGGATACTATTTTCTTTTGTAAGCATTGGCCTTTGGAATATGGTAATTTTATAAAAATTAGGATATGATAATCCTTGTCAAAATTAGGTGGACTTTTTGAAAGTCCTAGGTTCAATCTTTTAACTTTTATTTTATGTTTCATTCTCTTTCAGAAACCATAAATGGAAAACAAAAGGATGGAAAACAAGTTTGTGGACTTCATGAAGGATTGCGTTAAGCAATTGAGCATTGAAGTTTTATAAGCAGGAAAACAAAGAAATGGAAAACAAAAATGGAAAAAATACCTCATTATCTCTTTACCAGTGAAGTAGTAAGCCCCGGTCATCCTGATAAATGTGCTGATATAATCGCAGATAGTATTGTGGATGCGCTTCTTATCAATGACAGTAATTCACGTGTTGCTAGTGAAGTTTTTGTAGCAGGTAAGCACGTTATTATTGGTGGTGAAGTGGCTACTAAAAGTATTCTCTCTTTTGGCGATTATGAAAAAATCGTCAAAGATGCGCTCATTAAAATCGGTTATGATGGAAAGTCAGCTTTTACTAAAGAGCAATGCCTCTATCCAGATGAAGTAAAAGTACAAGTGCTTCTTAATCAACAAAGTAGCGATATTAATCAAGGCGTTGACCAAGAAAGTGGCGAAATTGGCGCAGGTGATCAAGGAATTATGTTTGGTTTTGCCTCATCTGAAACGGCTGATTTTATGCCCGCAGCAATTAGTTATGCCAGAATGTTGTGTGATAAAGTCTATAACTATGCATTAGCGCATAATCATAAATTAGGTGTAGATATTAAAACCCAAGTGACTGTTGATTATGGTAATAAACAAAATTTCGAAGAGTGCAAACCTCAAAAAATTCATACTATTGTTGTTTCTGCTCCTTCAACTCAAACAATGCCAATCGAGGAAGTTAGAGCACTGATCAAAGGTTTAATTGATGATACAGGGCTTCCTCCAGAGCTTTACGATCCGCAGGATACGATTATTCATATTAATCCAACAGGACGTTACGTCAATCATAGCTCTTTACATGACTCTGGTTTGACGGGACGCAAATTAATTGTAGATAGCTTTGGTGGTTATTCACCTATTGGCGGTGGAGCACAATCCAGTAAAGATTACACGAAAGTGGATAGAAGTGGTTTGTATGCCGCGCGTTGGATTGCAAAGCATATTGTTGCGGCAGGACTTGCTAAAAAATGCTCTGTACAACTCTCTTATGCTATAGGTGTTGCAAAACCAGTGTCTGTTTCTGTTGATACCTTTGGAACATTCAGTAGTATTGGGGATGATGAGCTTTCAAACTTTGTGTTGGAAACATTTAGTTTAACCCCACGATGGATTACCAAAAAGTTTAATTTAGATAAACCTAGTAGTGAAACATTTTTATATGCGGATGTTGCTGCTCGTGGACAGGTTGGACAAAGCGATTATCCATGGGAAAAATTGGATAGTTTAGACTTGTTTTTAGCCCTTAAAAAATAGTTGATACGAAAAGGTGGTAGACTTGCCACCTTTACGGTAAAATAATTCCACTAATCCCACTATTAGCACTATGATAAATCACCGTGTGGTATTTTCGTGCATAGAGTTCTAGAAGTAAATGTTGTAATGTTGGCTCAATAGAAGGGGTAAACCACGCATTATTGCTGATGGCAATCATCTGCTTTGGCTTGCCTTGATACAGCAAATCGGTTGTGGCTTCAAAACAGATGGCACTTCTAAAACGCATACCTTCAATCGTAAAATCTTGAGGCTCTTTGGCTTTTTGATAATCTTGCGCACCATCGAAAAAGATACGATTGATGAAGGTGACAATAAAGTCTGGGAACGGTACTTCTTCTCCAAATGGTACAAGGACAACTTTGTGTGCAATGTGCATTTCACCTTTGGTAAAAAGATAAGATGAATTGTAGAATTTTTCGTTTTCATAGGTTAAAGAACCCGCTACAATGGCAATTTTCTTTGAATACTCTTTAAGTTGCAGAATCAGCTCTTTTTCTAGGTTGAGATAGAGAGGAAAGGCACTTTCTGGGAGAATGATCAATATGTCACCCTTGGCAATAGCATTTTCAATAAGTGAGAAATTAAGCATAATCGCATCATGTTGATAGGCTTTATCCCAACGCTTAGATTGTTCAATATGCATAGCAGGAATGCTAACAGGTAGCAAAGGTTGATTTACAGAAGATGTGTGTAAAGGAATACTGATTAATACCAACCCAACTCCCATTATTTTATAATATTTTGGGAGTGTTTTAAAGAGTGCAATACCTCCTAAAAAGAGAGCAAAGTAGAGTGTATCAGTTGAAAAATATGTCTTCAATAAAATCAATTCAGGTTTAAACCAATTGAACCCAAATGGAGCGATATAACTGAGTGAGAAAAACATAAAAGCCTGCACAAAGGCTGTGTATCCAAATCGTCCAATAATCCAAAACAAGAGACCATAACATAGAGCAACACATAGTATAATCAGGGGAATCAAGAGTGCTAAATCATAGTAAATAAAGCTCAAGCTAATCCAATAAAACCAAAAAAGTCCTATAAAAAAGCCACTCCAGAACCAGATAATTCTATTAGTGCCGATTAAGAGGTAGAATCCACCTACAGCTAAAAGTGAATTGAGCCACAAAAGAGTCATATTAAAATAACTACTATAAATAAATGCAGAGAGACAAAAAGCGATAAAAAAGGCTTTTATTAGATAAGAAACGCTAAAATAATTACTTAAAAAAAATTTTCTAAAGGATTCCCATGCAAGGTTCTTCGAACTTAATTTCTTCATTACTCCCACTTGTGGTGCTTTTCGCAATATTTTACTTTTTGGTCATCAGACCACAACAAAAACAGGTTAAAAAACACAAAGAGATGCTATCAGCTTTAAAAAAAGGTGATAGAGTCATTACCAATGGCGGACTTATCTGTGAAGTTGTAAAACCTGAGGATGATTTTATCAAAGTAAAGCTTAATGATGAAGGGACGATGGTTAAGATTTCAAGAGACTATATCGCAAAGAAAATCGATGAATAGTGGTGGTTTAAACTACCGCCTCGTTATTTTTTTTATCGCTATTGTATTTGGAGTGGGGATGTCTATGCCCACTTTTTTACAAAGTGAAAAAGGAGCAAAAATCTCCTTAGGTCTTGATTTACAAGGCGGACTTCATATGCTTTTAGGTGTAAAAACTGATGAAGCGATTAAATCAAAAATTAAATCAATTGCGTCAAGTATTAAATTTTTTGCGCAAAGCGGCGACATTATTATTGATGAACTTCGTATTCGAGAAGAGAGTGTGACATTTGCACTTTTAGATAAGGATGAGGAGAAAAAAGTCGATGAAATGCTCAAAAAAATTACGGGGCTTAAAGTTTCTAAAGAGAGTTTAAATTTTACGTTAACGTTGGATGAAAAAGAAAAAGAACATATTAAAGAGTATGCTATTTCTCAAGCCGTTGAAACAATCCGCAATCGTTTAGACCAATTTGGTTTAGCAGAGCCTAATGTTGCTAAACAAGGCAGTGATAAAATTTTAGTTGAACTTCCCGGTATTAAAACGGCAGAAGATGAACAGCGAGCGCGTGAACTTATCGCAAAAGCAGCGCATTTACAACTTATGGCAGTAGATGAAAAACGACGTGATCGTGCTAACACAATGAGCCCTATGGAAGCAAGTCAATATGGTGATGTTATTTTACCTGATGCAAGAGGTGAACAGATTAAACATGTTCTCAAAGAAATACCTGTACTTGATGGAAGTATGCTCACCGATGCTAAAGTGGGTTTTAGCGATATGCAACAACCTGTTATCAATTTTACCTTGAATTCTGAGGGTGCAAAAATCTTTGGTGATTTTACCGCTAGTAATGTTGGTAATCATCTCGCTATTGTTCTTGATAATCGCGTCTATTCTGACCCTGTTATTCGAGAGCGAATTGGTGGCGGAAGTGGTCAAATCAGTGGTGGTTTTAGTGTTAAAGAAGCACATGATGTTGCAATTGCACTTCGCAGTGGAGCTCTTTTGGCTCCAGTTGTTTTATTAGAAAAACGAAGCGTAGGACCCTCTTTAGGAGCTGATAGCATTCAAGCAAGTTTAATTGCTTTGATTTCAGGGTTTATTTTAGTTGTTGGCTTTATGATGTTTTATTATGGAATGGCAGGTGTTATCGCTAATATCGCTTTGATAGTGAATCTTTTTTTACTTATTGCTGTTATGGCGCTTTTTGGTGCAACATTGACACTTCCAGGTATGGCTGGAATTGTTCTGACCATTGGTATGGCTGTGGATGCAAACGTCATCATTAATGAACGAGTACGTGAATTATTGCGAACGGGGGCAAGTATCAAACAAGCGATTGAACACGGATATGAAAATGCTATGAGTGCTATTGTTGATGGTAACTTGACGACACTTATTACCTCTATCATCCTTTATGTTTATGGTACAGGACCCATTAAAGGATTTGCAGTAAGTATGAGTATTGGTATTCTAGCTTCAATGTTGACAGCAATACTTGGAACCCATGGAATGTATGAGTTTTTAATACCTCGTATGGAAAAGAGTAAAAACCTATCTTTCTGGTTTGGCATGAAGAGAGGCAAATAATGGAAATTTTTTCAAAAAATAAAATATATGATTTTATGGCAAAAAGTAAATTATTGATTTCATCATCGATAATTTTAATCTTAGTCTCTTATGCACTTCTCTTTACGAAAGGGTTGAGTTATGGTATTGATTTTTCAGGTGGAACGCTGGTTCAAGTTAAATATGATACTAAAGCACCTATTGAAAAAATAAGAGATCAAATTTCAAAAGATGAGTTATTTGCAAATGCACTGATAACAGAATTTGGCTCACCTGAAGAGATTGTTATTCGCTTTTCTTCTGCTACCGATAGTGTAGGGCAAGATTTGAGTGATAAGGTAAGAAGTCTTCTTGTGGGTACTGGAAATTTTGATATTCGAAAAGTTGATATTGTTGGACCAAAAGTCGGGGGTGAGCTACGTTCAAAAGGCTTAACTTCGGCACTTTTATGTATCATTGGAATTTTAATGTATATTGCATTTCGTTTTGAATGGCGTTTTGCAGTTGCTTCTATTATTGCTTTAGTTCATGACGTATCAATTACATTAGGTGCTATTGTTCTTTTCGATATTGATATGAGCCTTGATGTGCTTGCAGCAATATTAACGTTAATAGGTTACTCAATTAATGATACCATTATCGTTTTCGATAGAATTCGTGAAGAGGTTAAAACTACGAAAAATTTTGATTTATTTGATGTTATTAATCTTTCTGTTTCCAAAACATTATCACGAACAACATTGACTTCTTTAACCGTTATGTTGGTAGTTCTCACACTTTTCCTTTTTGGTGGCGAGATAATTCATGGGTTTAGCTTTACCCTTTTATTTGGTGTATTTATTGGTACCTATAGTTCGATCTTTGTTGCGGCACCACTTCTTAAATGGTTTGGATTTAGCATTGAAACGTATAAAAATAAGCAAGCAATGAAAGAGAAAAATAGAATCGAAAAAGAAAAAATGCGTGCAATGTATGAAAAAGGCACAGTATAAATTTTTGAAATCATGGAGTGTTGAATGCATTATAGTCCGGTAGAAGTTGAAAAAAAATGGCAAGCGCATTGGGATGAAACCAATGCGTTTGAGCCAAATTCAGATTTTTCACAAAAGAAAAAATATATTTTAAGTATGTTTCCGTATCCGAGTGGACGAATTCATATGGGACACGTACGCAATTATACTATTGGTGATGCAATAGCAAGACATTATCGAAAACTGGGTTTTAATGTTTTGCATCCGATTGGTTGGGATAGTTTTGGTATGCCAGCAGAAAACGCCGCGATTAAGCACGGGATTCATCCTAAAAAATGGACTTATGAAAATATCGACTATATGCGTAAAGAGCTTTCATCCTTAGGGCTTTCTTTTTCAAAAACACGTGAATTTGCAGCCAGTGATGCTTTATATACCAAGCATGAACAACGTATTTTTATTGAAATGTTTGAAAAAGGGTTAGTTTATCAAAAAAGCGCAACGCTCAATTGGTGCAATACATGTCAAACAGTTTTAGCCAATGAACAAGTAGAAGAGGGCTGTTGCTGGCGTTGTGATAATCCTGTAGAACAACGACTACTTCCAGGCTATTACCTTAAAATAACACACTATGCTCAAGAATTACTTGATGATTGTGAAAAACTACGTGAAGGTTGGCCAAGTCAAGTTTTAACAATGCAAGAAAATTGGATTGGACGAAGCGAAGGCTTAGAGTTCTTTTTTACGCTGAGTGATGCGTCCAAAGCAAAATTAGATAATCAATTTGAAAGTTATAAAGTCTTTACAACGCGTCCTGATACAATATTTGGGGTAAGTTATTCAGCCCTTGCGCCTGAGCACCCAATTGTTAACTATTTGATGACACATAAGCTTTTATCTGAAGATAAAATTGCGCAGATTAAGAAGATGCAAAGTGTTGGGGCAAGGGATCGCGCACAAGCACCCAAGGAAGGCGTAAGTTTAGATATTCAGGTTATTCATCCATTGACAGGTAAAGAAGTTCCTGTTTGGGTTGCTAATTTTGTCTTGATTGAGTACGGTGGTGGCGCGGTTATGGCTGTTCCTGCCCATGATGAAAGAGATTTCGAATTTGCTCAAAAATACCATTTACCGATTCTTCAAAGCATTGAAAATAGCATAGTGTTTGATGGTTCATGCGCTACAACAGAATACGGTACACTTGTGAATTCTGGAGAGTTTAGTGGCCTTGATTCTAAAAGTGCTCAAAAAAAGATAATTGCCCATTTTGAAGCTCAACAAATAGGTACGAAAGTTATTAACTACAAACTTCGCGATTGGGGTATTAGCCGTCAACGTTATTGGGGCGCTCCTATTCCTATGATTCATTGCCCACAATGTGGTTTAGTCCCTGAAAAAATTGAAAATCTTCCTGTGGCTCTTCCTGATGATGTTGAAATTAAGGGTGAAGGTAACCCCTTGGATAAACATCCGACTTGGAAATTTACAAAGTGTCCTGTATGTAATGCAGATGCCATTCGTGAAACCGATACCATGGATACTTTTTTTCAATCAAGTTGGTATTTTTTACGTTATACCACAGACCCTTCTTTTTGGAATGATGTGCCATTTGATAAGCAAAGTGCAAATTATTGGATGAATGTTGATCAATATGTAGGTGGCATAGAACATGCTATTTTACATCTTCTGTATTCTCGTTTTTTCACCAAAGTACTTCGTGATTTAGGGTATGTCAATTGTGATGAGCCATTTGCTAATTTATTAACACAAGGGATGGTGCTTAAAGACGGTTCTAAAATGAGTAAAAGTAAGGGCAATACCGTTGACCCTGATGCTATAATTAAAGAGTATGGCGCGGATACGGCACGTCTTTTTATCCTTTTTGCTGCTCCTCCTCAAAAAGAGTTAGAGTGGAATGACAGTGCGGTTGAAGGGGCTTTTAGATTTTTAAAAAAACTGGCTTTGAAAAGTGAAAACGCTTTTGTATGTAAAGAAATCCCTACCATCAATCATGATGATTTATCTAAAGAGTCTAAATATGCACGTAAAAAAGTCTATGAGGCATTAAAAAAATCTCATGATATTTATGATGGTAATTACACTTTTAATACGCTGATTGCTGCGTGTATGGAAGCCTTAAATGCACTTGGAGAACAAGATAATAAAGTGGTTTGGACAGAGGGGTATTTTATTCTTCTTAATGTACTTGAGCCTATTATTCCGCATATTTGTTGGGAAATGAGTGAAACATTATTTGGATTGATTAATTTGTCGACAATTGAGATCAAAGAAGAAGTGTTTGTCGAGGACACAATGATTTTGGCCGTCACTATTAATGGTAAAAAGCGCGCAGAAGTAGAAGTAAGTGCTACAATTTCTAAAGAAGAAGCATTACTTGTTGGTAAGCAAAGTGTTTCTAAGTGGTTAGAAGGCTTTTCGATTGTCAAAGAGATTTACGTGGCAAACAAACTAATTAATTTGGTGGTAAAATAAAATGAAGCAATTTTTTCTTGGAATACTTTTAAGTGTTTTACTTCTCAGTGGATGTGGTTATAAACCAACTACACATTATGCTAGAGAGATTCTTGGGCAAAAGATATACGCAGAAGTGATAATTTCAAGAAAAGATCCTCGTAACAGTGTTTTAATTAAAGATGCCGTCAATGAAGCTATTGTCAGTCGTTTTGGTGCAAAAATTACAAGTCAAGAAGAAGCTGATACCGTGCTTAACGTTTCTATTGAAGCAGTCAATTTTAGCCCAACAGTTTATGATCAATATGGCTATGTTATTGCTTATAAAGCCATTGTATCATTGGTTATTTTTTATGAAAATAAAAATGGTAAAAAAGTCAAAACAACAACAATGGGTGAATATGATTTTTCAATTGAAGCCAATAGTGTTATCTCCGATAGCAGTCGATTCAATGCGATTAAGTATGCTTCATTAGATGCAATTGATGAATTTATCTCAAAAATTGCGATCAAAGGACTCCAAAATGGCAACAACAATTAATGAAATTATTCGTGATAGCTTGGAGATGGTTAAGGCTGAACACCTTAATTTAACACCTGATAATTATGCAAAAATCTTTTGTAAAGTAGCTAAACAAAAGGGTGTTATTGTTGAAGACTGTCAAAAAGTAGATAAATATATCAAAAAATTGGATGCC
>JAQUVE010000103.1 GCA_028693565.1 Sulfurospirillaceae bacterium
CATGGACCAACACGTGCTTTTAAAGATATGGCACTACAGCCTTTTGGTCATATTCTCTCTCACCTGGCCCAAAAACAGCATCAAGATTATCTCATTTTGGCAGCAACCAGTGGCGATACGGGTCCCGCAACACTTGATACTTTTGCCGATAAAAAAAATATCCGTGTCGTTTGTCTTTATCCTGATGGTGGCACAAGTGATGTACAACGCTTGCAAATGACAACTCAGCAAAGTAAAAATCTCAAAACAATAGGTATTCATGGCAATTTTGATGATGCACAAAGCGCTCTTAAAGCCTTGCTGTCATCTTCTAGTTTCAATGAAGCACTTCAAAAAAGCAATATTAAATTGAGTGCAGCTAATTCTGTCAATTTTGGTCGCATTATTTTTCAAATCGTTTATCATATACACGCCTATGTAGCTCTATTAAAACAAAACAGTATCACTTTGGGTGAGCCTTTTTACACCATTGTTCCTAGTGGTAATTTTGGTAATGCTTTAGGAGCTTACTATGCTAAAAAAATGGGATTGCCAATCGAGAAAATTTTAATTGCTTCCAATATCAACAATATTTTAACAGACCTTATCACCACGGGTGTCTATGATTTACGTGGGCGAACATTGTTGCAAACTACATCACCTGCTATGGATATCCTTATCTCATCCAATGTAGAGCGTGTACTTTTTGATAAATTTGGCGCCACTCGAACTAAAGAGCTCATGGATGCTTTAAAAAATGAAAAAATATATACGCTCACACCTGAAGAATTAGCCCTTCTGCAAGAAGATTTTGATGCAGTCTATTGCAATGATGATTTTGCAAAAGAGAGTATTTTAACATTTGCGAAAGAAGGTTACGTCATGGATCCTCATACTGCAACATGTTTAAAAGCCTATGAACAACTTAAAACTAAACCTCTTGCGTGTGTCTTATGTTCAACAGCAGAATGGACTAAATTTGCACCAACGATGTATAATGCCATCAACCAAGATAGCACAAAGTATAGTGATAAAGAGGCCCTTGAAGGATTTAGCCAAGCTTTACATGTAAACATTCCAGAATGTATTGAAAAACTTTTTTCTCTGCCTATTATCCACGATAAAGTAGTCGCTAAAGATGCCATAGAACAAGAGATATTTACATTCTTAAATGATTCTGCAAAGGATAATGCGTGATTATCATTCCTGCACGAATGAGCTCAACACGCTTCCCTAATAAAGTTTTAGCTAATATTAATGGTCTTCCAATGGTCATAGCAACAGCAAAAAGAATTGAAAATCTAGATAATGTGGCTATTGCAACAGATTCTGAAGACGTTATAGATATTGCACGTGATTATGGCTTTCAAGCCATCATGACAAGTCAACACCATCAAAGTGGAACTGACCGTATCAATGAAGCCACATCAAAATTGAATCTCAGCGATGATGAAATTATTATTAATGTACAAGCTGATGAACCTTTTATTGAAGAGAGTGTTATACAAAATGTTATGCAAAGAGTACAACAATCCATTACAAATAATGAAAAAGTAATGATAACCAGTTGCTACAAACAGATTGAATCGTCTTTTGTAGATGACCCGAATCTTGTTAAAGTCATTATGGATGCACAAGGCTATGCTATCTATTTTTCGCGCAGTAGAATTCCTTTTAACAGAGATGGCATCTTTGAAAACTATTTTGGACATCTGGGGATTTATGGTTTTACAAAAAAATCGCTCGAATCTTTTTGTGCCCTTCCACAAGCACCACTTGAAATGATAGAAAAATTGGAACAGTTACGAGCGCTTTACTATGGCTATAAAATCGCTATGGTTCACGTTCAGAGCCAAAGCTTTGGTATTGATACTAAAGAGGATTTAGAAAGAGCATTGAGACATTTAGCATAAGCTAAATGTCGACCGCTTCAAACAGATTTTTAGATATGTTAAAGAGGTAAGCTTCCATAGGATTTGTTCCCACTTCAAAAACAATTTTACAACCATTAAAACCTGCTTTTTGAAGTCCTTTTTCTACTACTTCAAGAATATAGGCACGTGTACTAAAGAGGTGAGTTGTTGTTTGCCCTTCATAAGCAAAAGATTCCCCTTCAATCGGCATAAATCCCTCTTTTTTGAGGTGTTTTTCAAAAATCTCTTTATTTTGTAATCCATTTGCTTCAACAATTAAAATAACCTGCATCTATTTATCCACCTTTTCTAAGTGTTCCAAAAATTCTTCTGCTTTTTTAAAGCCAACGATACGCACATTTTTAAGCTCAACTGCATTTTTAAAAAACAAAACTGCTGGTGGTCCAAAAATATCAAACTCTTTTTGTATCGCTTTATCTTCGGCACTGTTTTGGGTAACATCAATTTGTAAAAGTGTAAACTTCTTCATAGCCTCTTTTACACGAGGGTCTGAAAATGTAAATTGTTCTAACTCTATGCAGTTTACACACCAATCAGCATAAAAGTCCAATATAACAGGTTTTGTTGCTTTTTGTAATGCTTCCTGTAGTTCTTCACGTGTTTTTATGCGCTCAAATACACTTTTTACTACCTCATGATTTTCTATTTTTGTAGCAGTAAATTTTTCAAAAGGTAAGAGAGGATTTGTTGCACCGCTTAAGAAGCCAAAAAAGAGTGTAATAGCATATAAAAAAAGTAAAACAACAAAACTTTTAACTATTTTACGAGCTCCCTTAGCTTCTTTATTTAAAGGTTCTAATGCTCCCCAATAAATAGATGAAACTAATAAAAGAAGCATCCATAAAAACATCGTCAGTGATGCTGGTAAAATACGAGAAAGCATCCAAATGGCAACACCTAGCATCATAACACCAAAAATACTTTTAATACTTTCCATCCATCCACCAGGTTTTGGCATGTATGACCCAGCTGTCGTACCTACAATCAATAATGGCACTCCCATACCTAAACTCATCACAAACAAAGCACTCCCTCCTAAAAGAGCATTTCCTGTTTGTCCTATATAGATAAGTGCCCCTGCTAAAGGTGCTGCCACACATGGACCAACTATCAAAGCTGATATAAAACCCATAATTGCAACGCCAATGACACCACGAGAACTCACATCATCACTTTTTTTACTGAGTTTCGTTTGAATATAACTAGGCATTTGTATCTCATAAAATCCAAACATTGACAATGCTAAAAGTACAAATATTGCACTAAAAAGAGACAGTACCCAAGGGTTTTGCAAAGAGGCTTGTAGATTAGCACCAAACAAACCTGCTAAAATACCTGCAAAGCTATAGGCAAGAGACATAGCTAATACATAAACCAACGAAAGAATAAACCCTTTTTTAGCATTCATATTGCTACCAGATTGAGATACAATAATAGAAGAAAGTATCGGTATCATTGGGAAAACACACGGTGTTAGAGACAACAATAACCCAAATCCAAAGAAACTAGCCAAAACAAATACCCAAGAACTATGGCCTAAAGAGTAAGCTATCGAATCCTGTTCTGATAAGATATATGTATTATTTTGTGTATTTAATGAAAATTGTGCTATTTTCTCCATTGGATTATAACAAATACCTAGTTCTGAACACCCTTGAAAAGAGAGTTTTAGTGAGAAGTCTCCCTTTGCAACAGTTTCTTTAATCAAAGAGATAGGCACACGTAACTCAAAAGATTTTCTTTGTGTTAAATAGTCATGAAATAACTCAGGAGTAGGCCTTTTAACACGATTATCTAAATTTAAACGTATTGGTTCATTTAATTCGAGTGTTAACTTGTCATCATAAAGGTAAATCTTATCACCCAATGTTACTGAAATAATGACATTTTGATCATCCTTAATCATAGAAATTTGAAAAGCTTCATCTGGTGTTAAAATCTTTTGAGCCTCGGATGCGTACATACTGAGCATTAAACTCAACAAAAAGAGAATAATATTCACACTTTTTTTCATATTGTAACCTTCCATAGTGTTTTTATAAAGAATATTAAATAATTTGCCTATTATAACGATATATAGTAGTCGTTAACTTTATATGGAGGTTTTAGATGGGCAAGAATAAAGAGAAAAAAATAAAAAATGAAAACAAAGAGACTAAAGTCAAAAAAAATAAAAAAAACCACCTTGAATCTAAAGATGTAACGTTAACGCTTACAGAAGAAACAGCTGAAATAGAAAAGAATAAACTAGATAAAAAAGTCCAAATCTGGGTTAAAAAAAGCGAACTTGCTTATGAAAAAGAGTTGAAAAAACTCCAAGTTGAACTTCTTAAGTTTCAAAACCATGTTAAAGATCAAGGGTTAAAAGTACTTATTTTGGTTGAAGGACGTGATGCTGCTGGAAAAGGCGGTACTATCAAACGTATAACTGAACATCTCAACCCTCGTGGTGCAAGGGTTGTTGCACTTTCAAAGCCCTCTGATACTGAGCGAACACAATGGTATTTTCAACGTTATATTCAACATCTACCTAGTGCTGGGGAAATTGTTTTATTCGATAGATCGTGGTATAACCGTGCTGGAGTTGAGCCTGTTATGGGCTTTTGTACACAACAAGAACATAAAGAATTTTTACGTGAAATCCCCAAATTTGAAACAATGATTGCCAACTCTGGAATTATATTATTTAAATTTTATTTTTCAGTGAGTAAAGAAGAGCAAGCTAAACGCTTTAGCGAACGTAAAACAGACCCTCTTAAACAATTTAAACTCTCTCCAGTCGATGAAAAATCACAAGAGTTGTGGGACCAATACACCATTGCAAAATACTCTATGCTTCTCTCTTCCAACAATCCACGATGTCCATGGACCATAGTGCTTTCTAACGATAAACGTAAAGCGAGACTCAATACGATCAAATTTATTTTAAAAAATGTTGAATATCCAGAGAAAATTAAAAATAAACATCTTAAACTTGATCCAGAGATTATCAAAAGCGGGAAAGAAGAGATTGAAATTATGGAGCAAAGCCTTCAAAATGACAATTTATCGCGTCTAAACGGTTAAATACATTAACTTGATATGTAAAGAACATATTGTATTGTACTTTACGTGTCAAGTTAAAAGTTTTATCAAGATATTTACAAATACCATATCAAGCTTATTTTTATTTTCATAGCGCATTAAAGATAGTGCATTAAATGTTGTATAAGCCCCTCTATACCTTTTTACAGTTATCAATGAATCAAACATATCGCAAACAGCAATAATTTTACCAAACTTACTAATTCTTTTATCTTGTAATCCAGATGGATAACCACTGCCGTCTAACCTTTCGTGATGGTCTTTAATCGCAGCTAGAATATGCCTATCTTTAAGACCGCTTTGCTTCACTAGTTTTATACTTGCCACTGAATGCGCTTGAATTTTTTGATGCTCTAATTCTGTTAAGAAATCTGGCTTAATGATTAAATTTTCATCTACTTCATATTTTCCAATATCATGTAACAAAGCAGCCAATGTTAATTTACGTTGATCTTCTAAATTCAAACCTAGTTCATGCCCAACTAATAAAGAAAAAAAAGCTACTTTGACGTTATGTGCTGCCAAAGAATCTTGATCATCTAAAAATGTATTAAATTTAGAAAATGTTACACTCTTGTTATTAACAATGCTGACTAATTGTTCTACTAAATAATTTAAAACATCTATAGGAAGCTTTTTTACTGCATTTTGCGACAACCATGCATTTAAAATATTCTTAGCGTTAAGATAGATGATTTTTAACTCTTCGTTAATATGAGTAACGTGTTCTAGTTGCTCTTTTAGTGCTAAGGATTTTTGAATTTCAATGTCAAGATTTAGCGTTTCAGCTACTATTGTTGAGGATTGCACATCTTCATTATATTTGACATTGTAGAGTTTATAGCTTTCATAACTTTTAGTAGCAATATAAATTGGTAAATTATTTTTGGCTATTTTTTGATATGTTGTTTCATCAAGCAATGTCCCTTGTTCGATAATGATGACAAAACCATTAAAACGCTGTATATAACAATCAAAATCTAAGATAGTGCCTATTTTAAGTGTATTAATATCAATTGGAAGAAAGCCTCTATATAAAAAGAGCTTAACGACTTTGCGCACATATAACCTTTATAATGAAAAAGATTATTATAAAGTAGATTCAATGTATCTTTGATTAAAAAAGATTAGCCAATAATCTTTTTATTGGCTAATCTTCAAAATAGCTTATTCTACCTCTGCATCGATGACATCGTCATCTTTTTTAGCTTTTGAGCCACCTTGTGCACCTGCTGCTTGCTCACCACCCTGCTCTTTTTTATACATAGCTTCTGCGAGTTTATGACTTGCTTCACTCAATGATTTAACTTTAGCATCAATTTCTTCTTTAGTTGCACTTTCATTAGCAAGTACGTCTTTTAATGCTTTGAGTTCTGTTTCAATTTTTGCCTTATCGTCAGCACTAATAGCCTCACCCATTTCACCTAAAGACTTTTCTGTTTGATGTGCTAATGCATCGGCTTGGTTACGTGCATCAACCGCTTCTTTTCGTTTTTTATCTTCTTCTTTGTGCAGTTCAGCATCTTTGACCATTTTTTCGATTTCTGATTCATCAAGGCCTGAGCTACCAGAAATTTTAATCTCTTGCGCTTTCCCCGTTGCCTTATCTTTTGCCGAAACTGTTAAGATACCGTTGGCATCAATATCAAAAGCGACTTCAATTTGTGGTACACCACGAGGCGCTGGTGGAATACTTTCAAGGTTAAATTGACCTAATGATTTATTATCTCTTGCAAACTCACGCTCACCTTGAAGCGCATGAATAGTCACTGCCGGTTGATTATCTTCTGCTGTTGAAAAGACTTGAGATTTTTTAACAGGAATCGTAGTTCCTTTCTCAATCAACTTTGTCATAACACCACCCAAAGTTTCAATACCAAGGCTTAAAGGGGTAACATCTAAAAGAAGAATGTCTTTTACGTCACCTTTGATAACAGCACCTTGAATAGCCGCACCAATAGCAACTACTTCATCAGGATTAACAGATTTATTTAATTCTTTTTCAAAAAATGCTTTGATTTTTTGCTGAACTAATGGAACTCTTGTTGAACCACCTACCATAACAATCTCTTTAATTTCAGCTTTTTTCAAATCAGAGTCATTGACAACTTCTTTAATCTTTTTAATCGTTAAATCCACTAAATCTTCAATCATCGATTCAAATTTTGCACGCGTAAGTTTTTTAACCAAGTGTTTTGGACCTGTTGCATCTGCTGTGATAAATGGTAAGTTAATCTCTGTTTCCATGGAAGAAGAGAGCTCTTTTTTAGCATTTTCAGCAGCTTCTTTTAAACGTTGAAGTGCCATAACATCAGATTTTAAATCAATACCATTATCATTTTTAAATTCGCTGACTAACCAGTCAATTAAGCGGTTATCAAAGTCATCACCACCGAGGAATGCATCACCACCCGTTGAGAGAACTTCAACCACATTATCACCTGTCTCAAGAACCGTAACGTCAAATGTTCCACCACCCAAGTCATAAACAACGATTTTTTCAGCTTCTTTTTTATCTAAACCGTATGAAAGTGCCGCAGCTGTTGGCTCATTGATAATTCTAAGAACATTTAAGCCTGCAATCGTACCAGCTTCTTTGGTTGCTTTTCTTTGGCTGTCATTGAAGTAAGCAGGAACAGTAATAACAGCGTCTGTTACCTCTTCACCAAGGTATGCTTCTGCATCTTCTTTGAGTTTCATTAATACTTTTGCGCTAATCTCTTGTGGTGTATACACTTTACCATCAATTTCAATCGCACATGCGCCATTTCTATCAACAATGGCATATGGTAGACGTTTTTTAGCTTCGACAGTTTTCTCTTCATTACTCATAAGACCCATAATTCTTTTGATAGAGTAAATCGTTCTTTTCGGATTGGTGACAGCTTGACGTTTTGCCGTATCTCCAACGAGTACTTCTTCTTTATCTGTAAATGCAACAACAGAAGGTGTTGTATTTTTACCTTCTTTATTAGGAATAACTTTACTCTCTCCACGCTCATATACACAAACGCAAGAGTTTGTTGTTCCTAAATCGATACCGATTACTTTTCCCATTTTTTATCCTTTAACTTTAATTTTATTATAATTGCCAATAGAGTAAAAGTCTCTTTTGGCTATGTTGACCACTATGGCACAGAAACGAACTGATAAGTCAGTAGAAATTTTACTTAACAATACTAACCATTGCAGGCCGTAAAATACGATCTTTAATTTTATAACCCTTTTGAAAAACTTGTAAAATCTCTCCACTATTTTTCTCTTCACTTTCCAACTGCATAACCGCTTCATGAAAATTAGGATCAAAACCACCCTCTATATCCACAAGAGCAACACCGTGCTTATCAAAAGCTTTTCTAAATTGCTCAATGGTCAATTCCAACCCCTCTTTAAGCTTTCCTAAAAGTTCTTCACTTGCAACTTCTGTATTGCTACCTGAAAGAATTGCCATTTCCAATGAATCAATCACAGGCAATAAATCACGTGCAAAGACTTCATGCGCATATGAAATGGCTTGCATTTTTTCTTTTTCTAAACGTCGTTTCATATTGTCAAAATCAGCATTTGCACGTAAATATTTATCTTCTAACTCTGAAACTTTCTGTTGTAAAAGAGTCACTTCATCAACCACTTCTACTTCAGGCTCAATCTGTTGTTCTTCCTCTACGTTTTCAAGCTCTTCGATATGCTGAGCTTCTTCATTTTCTATCTTTTCATTCACATATTACTCCTTAACATTATTAAAAAAACTTTCAAAATCACTCTCAAGGCGACCAAAACAGAAGATTTCAGCATCCGTTCCATCTTCTTGTATCGTTGCTTTACGTTTGATAGCCATACAACCATTTGGAACGACTTCTTCAAAATAAAGACCATCTGCTAAAGACTCTAAAAAATGAAGTTTTTGAAACTGTTGAATAAATCTATCAGTATGCATCTCTTTGGCAATGGCATACATCTCTTGCTCTCCCTCTTTTAGCAAAGGAGATTGAGCAAAAATTGCTGAAAGTTTTTCATGCAATTCATATAAACCAACTTGTGCAGCAATATCTTTTAGCTCACGCATACTGCATCCCACTAAGCGATTTAAAAACTGTTCGACCTTCGCATTATATTTCAAGACAACTTCTTGCGCATCAAACACTAAAATTAAAAAACGATTTTGGACACACACTAATTCTTTAAAAGTATCATTAGAACTTCGTTCAACCATACAAAAAAGATTATACTTTTTTGTATTTTTTTGCACTTTATCAACATTTTTGATCGATATTGGTTCATTTGTATTGATACGCTCTCGCCAATAATCCATCAATGCTTGCTGTGTCGGTACACGACCACTACTTACATGTAATTGCACAAGTGAGCCAATATCAGATAGTCGTTTAAAATAAATTCGTATTGTTGAGGGTGACATATCTAATGTTAATTTCATTTGCAATTCAGAGGAACCAATAGGCATATGTGATTTTAGATATTGTTGAATAATAGACTCTAAAATCAGCTCTTGCTTAGATATTTTTTTCATTTTAGCACTCTTCCTCTTTAATTGCTGATAAAATTATACAACATTGAGTGACTTAATGTCAAGAAGAAAATGATTGTAAAAATTCAATGTTGTTAATACATAT
>JAQUVE010000007.1 GCA_028693565.1 Sulfurospirillaceae bacterium
TATCGATATTATAAGCCCACATGTAGTTGTTCACATGGGTTCCACTGTCTTCACCGATAAACAATGTGCGAGCACGCGAAGCGTAAAAGAGGTTGTCGGTATTAGCGATTTTATCAACGACACAGGTATTGCCTTGTGCATCTGCTGGCATGGCTTCACCGAGGAGTGCTGAGGGTACGTGCATGGATGTCGGTACAAAATCGCTGGCGATAAGCTCATTATTGCTATCTTTGATTTGAGAAGAAAGCGCTAGCTCGTACGTCCCACCACAGCTATTTTTAGCTACTTTGATATCATCGGTACCAAAAGAGCTATCTTTGGTCATCCCTTTTTCGATGTATGACATCGCAATGTAGAGTTTTTTATCTTCTTTATTAAACGCTACACCTTCCATTTTATTGAACTCGGTCGTTGCGCCAAGATAAGCGGAATAACGTCTGGTTTCTAAAAATGCCGCAACACGCTCCATACCCGGTTTGAGTTTAAGGTATTCAATCTCAGTATGGCCCGCTTTAATAGCTTTAAATCCTTCGTATTTTTTAGCATCAAATTGTGCTGGAGCGTACGCTTCAAAGATGTCGCTAAAGGTGTATTTGTCTTTCCACTCTGCTACTTCTTTGGACGTTGCATGTCCGAGTTTGATCCATGAAAGTGTGGCTTGTCCACCATCTCGTGCGCCATCTTCGTTGGTTTGATGCCATTTTGCGGCATACAGTGAACCACTGTCTAAGTTGCCTGAGGCATCACCTACGTACATGTAAAGACCGACATTTGCACCATCATCACCAAAGAAAGCGGTTTTACCATCGCTCATGATTTTTGACATCTCCCATGTTCCTCGTCCCATGGCAAAGTGTTTAGTAACCGTGGTGTCACCTTTTTGACTTACCGCCACTTCAGTGATGTGACCATAATCGTACGGATTGGCCTCTTTTTTGCCTTCAAAGTAAAGCTCATTCATCGCTTTTAACCCTTTTTGAGCGTTTTTATAGTGTTTACCACTCGCGGCTGTAAAAAAGAGATCATAATCTTCTTCGGTTCCAAGATGTGTGTTCCATGGTGTTTGTGAGCCAGCACATGGAATCCAAATACCTCCCACACTTGAAAAATCAATCGGGCGTTGATCGACCGCTTTGAGTTTTCCCGTTTTGGCATCTTGTTTAATCGATGTAAGCGTCATACTCATAGGTGCTCGTTCATGCCAAATATCAGTTTTTTCAGCCGATGAGCCATCGCTTAAAATCCAGTCATATTCATAATGTGTTACCAAAAACAAAGCGCCATTAACATTTAAAAGAGAGTTGCTATCGGGTGTTTCAGCGATAAGTGGTTTACCAAAAGGGTCCATAATGGGCTTCATGGAAGCCGTATAGAGCTGGCCTGCTGGATTTTTATTGGTGCCTACTTTATCTTTAACGCCAAAAAGAGTTTGATAAGAGAGGTTCCGCTCAATTTTTCCACCATTTTCAGTATGAATAATAACTTTAGCTTCAGAGTAGGCTTTTGCCATTTGCTCAGGCGTACTAGGAGCGTTCATCCCCACAAATTCAACGGAACTTCCCGCACAAAGACTTGAAGCCACCAATGATAACGACACACATATGGTTTTTACTAAACGATTCACAATTATCCTCCCTAAAAGTTTTGATAAGATAATCGTAGAGAATAAGAGTTACAAATGTGTTACATATATAAAATTGTACCCGACAAGGAGCTTAGAATCGCTTTAGGGGACAAATGCTTCTGTGAGGGTTTTCAGATGATATTTTTGAAGTAAATAAGGAAATTTTTTTTCTAACAAGACAATACCTTGATGTTCATTTTTATTGCCATGAACTAAGATAATGCTTCCCTTTTTAATGGGTTCGTTTTTGGCAACCCATGCTTGGGAGCTGATGGGAATTAAAAAGTATTGCTCTCTCAATGCTCTCATTAACGATTGATCTGCGATAAGACCTGGAAATCGAAAAAACACTGAAGGAATCTCCCCTTTTTCGATGAGGGTTCGCTCCAAACCTAAAATCTCTTCGTTCAGGTTCGTACCAACATGGCGCATAAAGTTTTGAGAATTGGGGAGGCGAGGATCATAGAAATGAGTATGGGTATGGTTTATCCATGTGATATTCAATAAAGGGTTGTGAGAAAGCTCGTTGAACTCTTTTTCATGTGTTTTTATCCAAACAGAAGTTATGGCTATACCAATAGGTATTTTTCCTATGCGATTTGTAAGCTGGGTTAAAAATTCTTTTTCATAACCATGTTTAGAAGAAGGGCACATATCCATAGTTAAGAAAATATTGTTAGTTGAGTGTTGTGTTGCTTCCCGTATCCCCCCAAAATCTGTCAACTGCGTGGATTGATAAAGCAGTTTTCCAAAAAGGCTTGTTTTAGCGTTATTGTCTAAAGGCCTCAGTGATTGAGCATCCAGTTGTGCGATTGTGGTTTGTAGTGTCTGAGGATTAAGGATAAGATAATATCGTTGAGCGTGGTGTGTAAATTGGCGCAATGTAAGTAATAAAGTTCCTTCATTGTCATGATATTGTTTGAGGAAAACCGTATAGTTTTCTACTCCAAAGAGAGACAATGAAAGCAAAAATAGTGCAAAAAATGATTTACGCATCAGAACTCTTTATAGTGGTTAATAATTTTAGCTTTTTTTTGTAAAAATATGACTATAATTTTAAAAATCGTTGTAAGGAGTTTTGTACAGAAATTTAGCTCAGTATTTTAGCAAAGGTTGTTATTTGGCTGTGTTTGGAAGATGTTCAAACGTCTTGTACCTGTATTGTACAGGTTTTTATTTTTGATGAGAAATAGATTATGACGATAAACGAAGCAGTAGTTGAGATGCGTTACAGTGGAATTCCAGAAGAAGATATTGAGGATATTATAGAAATTTGTAAAAAAAAGGGCGTAAGTCCTCAAAATATTGATATAGAACTTGAAGCAAGAGGCTTTGACAAAGTATTTGTTTATGAATACGATGAGTATGAAAGTTGGTACGAAGGCGGGAGCAGTGCCCAGTCTGCACATAAAGCTCCTAGTAAAGAGACTTTAGAAAAGGGAAAAAAATAGATGTCAAGGAATCCAAGGCAAATTATCGAAGAGTATTATGATGTTCTATGGAACGAGAAAAAATTAGACCAAGCTAACCGTTTTTTACACTCTGCGATTAGTTTTCGAGGTTCTTTGGGAATGCGCGTTGAAGGAATTAATGGTTTTAATGATTATGCAAAAATGCTTTTTAGTGCTTTCCCAAACCTTTACCATGTCATTGAAGATGTTGTGGTTGAAGGTGACAAAGCAGCCGTAAGGGTTGTTTATACAGGGACACACAGTGGTCGTTTGTTTGGATTTGAGCCTACGGGTAATCGTATCCGTTACTCAGGAGCTTCATTTTTTAAATTTGAAAATGACAAAATTGTTGATGCGTGGGTATTGGGTGATCTTAATGCCCTTTATGGACAATTAAACGTTACGGACAATTAAATTATAGACTTTGTGTAGCCTCGATGCGCTTGTACGGCATTAACCACTAGCGTGATAATAATAATAGCACCCCCAAAAAGGGTGCTTGAAGCAGGTACTTCATGAAGAAACATCCAAACCCAAATAGGGGCTAATACTGTTTCAATAAGCGTTAAGAGTGTAATATCAACCGATGCCAATACTTTGGTGCCAATACCTATAAGTATACGTGAAATAGGGGTTAAAATACCGCCCATAAAGAAAATAACCCCAAAAGAGTGTGCATCAGGAATCGCAATTGTTGCAGTGAAAAATGCCAAGGCAGATGCAACTAGCCCACCACCACCAATACATGCCAAACGGCTTGCCTCTTTGTAATTTTCAAGCACAGAAAACAGAGCAGAAAAAGAGAGAACACACAACAGCGCATACACATTTCCCTCCCATCGACCAGCACTTAAACCATCGCTTAAAATGATAAAAAGCCCAATAAAGACAAAAAAGCTAGCTACAAAAATACGGCGAGGTGTTTTGCGTTTAAAAAGAATATACGCAATCAAAGCACTTACTAACGGAGCTGAGCTTAGAATAAAAACAGCACTCGCTACACTGGTGTTTTTAATGGCAAGCACAAAGAAGAGGTTGCTAGATCCCATGAAGATTGCACTTAATAAAATAGGTTTGAAGTTACGGGTATAGACTTTTTTAATGCGACTTTTTTCAATCCAAAGCAGTGCTAAGAAAGTAGCGCTAAACATAAAAAGACCAAAATAAAAGGTGACTGTTTGCGCTGAGACATTAGCTAATCGAATCAGCCATGATTCAAAGCTCATTAAGAAAACACCAAAAACGGTAAAAAGCAAAGCTTTTAGGTAGGATGTGTGCAAGGTTTAACGATTTGTTTTTTGGGTAGATATATAAAGTTTTTCGAGCTTTTCTCTCGCCCATGGGGTACTTCTGAAAAACTTTAGACAAGAGTTCATACTAGGATTACTGTGGAAGCAATTGACTCTGAGTCGTTCGTCCAAGCCTTCCCAACCATAAATTTGGTACAAATTATCTAAAATCATTGCTAATGTAATCCCATGGAGTGGATTTTTTGGATTTTCGCTACTCAATGATATACCTTCATTTTTTGCAAATTATAGCAAGAGTTTTTTAAAAAAAGAGAAAATAGCATCTTCATTGACTTATAATAGAAGGTCGATGTATAATTTTTGCTTTAGAGATTAAAAAGGTGGCGTAATGATTCAATTTTTAGACAGTGAACTATTAGCGATGGTATATGATGACGTAGGGTTATATGATTTAACAGCAGAATATCTTGAAGTCGACACTACCGCTTTAGGCGAAGTGACTTTTTTTACACGTGAGGAGACGGTCTGTGCGGGCATTAACGTGGCCAAGCGAATGTGCGAACTCTTTAGTGGTGTAACGGTGTTTGAACAAAGAGATGGTTCTCATGTCAAAGCAAATGATCCGTTATTAATTGTACGTGGAAATGGCGTGGAGCTTATGAAAATGCACAAAGTGGCTCAAAATGTTTTAGAATACAGTTGTGGTATTGCCAAACGAACGCATAAAATGGTAAGTTTTGCGAAAGAAGTATTTCCAGATATTGAGATAGCAACGACACGAAAGCATATTGTGGGGGCTAAAAAACTCTCTATCAATGCAGCGATTGCAGGAGGTGGGATTCCGCATCGACTAGGGTTGTATGATTCAATTTTGATTTTTCCTTATTATTTCGTGTTTAAAGAAGATCGCACATGGCAAACCAAAAAATACCGTGAGAAAAAGATAGGATTTGAAGCTAAAAGCATTGAAGAAGCGCTAAAGTATGTTAAAGATGTTGACATGATTCAATTGGATAAAGAGGAGCCAACGGTACTGAAAAAAAGTATTGAAAGCTTGCGTGCTCTCAATCCTCGCATTATCATAGCGCTTGCTGGAGGAATTAATGAGCACAATGTACGTGAATACGCAGCATGTTTTCCAGACATCATCGTCAGCAGTGCGCCGTATTTTGCAAAACCAGTAGATATTGGTGCAAAACTCGTGAAAATAGAGCACATGTAAGGAAAAATTCCTTACATGTCAGTATCTAGCTTCGTTCGACGAATAATCCACCGCAGCTTTGTTTCGTTGGCATGATCTCAATGCGATTCACATTAACATGTTCAGGTAATTGTGAAAGTGTAAAAATAGTATTGGCGATATCTTCTTTGTCTAATGCTTTAGTCCCTTTGTAGACTTGATCAGCTCTCTCTTTATCCCCTTTAAAACGTACATCTGAGAATTCTGTTTGTGAAAATCCTGGTTCAATATTAGTAACGCGAACATTGGTTCCTCGAAGGTCGGTTCGAAGGTTGAGTGAAAATTGTTTGACAAAAGCTTTAGTTGCCCCGTAAACATTGCCGCCCTCATAAGGCCAATTGCCTGCAATACTTCCTAAATTAAAGATATAACCGCTTTTACGTTCGACCATTAAAGGTAAAACAGCTCTTGTAACATATAAAAGACCTTTAATATTCGTGTCGACCATTTTTTCCCAATCATCCAAATCAGCTTCAGGAGCACGTCCAAGACCAAGGGCAAGGCCTGCATTATTGACTAAAATATCAATTGCTTTATAGTCATGGGGTAGATTGGCTATGGCTGAGAAGACTTCATCTTTTTGAGTTACATCGAAACACAGCGGTAAAATATCACACGTAGGTAAGCTTTGTTTAAACGCATCTAATCTCTCTTTTCGACGACCTGTGATGATGACCTTATAACCCGCTTGGGCAAAAACTCGTGCAGTTGCCTCGCCAAACCCTGAAGTTGCTCCCGTAATAAGTATAGTTTTTGACATGATTTTCCTTTAATAAAGTTCTTTTTTGTAAGTATACTATTTTTTTTACTGCAATAAATGATACTTTTTGTAACTCTTTACATATGTTAATAAAATGTCACTTTTTATTAAAAAAGCCTTAAAATAGGTACTTTTATAGCACTATTTCATTCAAATCATACAAGATGGCTAAAAATTCATCATATCTATTGATACATAATCACCAAAATTATATTATGATTTTCTTGTTGATAAAAAAGTATTACTTTTAGTAGTACTAAAATTATATTAATGAGGTAAACGTGGCAAAGCATAAGTTTGGTCGTGAAATCATTCAAAGTGTTATTGAAAAAAATCAGACCAAAAAACGTGAAATTGCACAATTAACGATTAAAATAGACAGTAATCTTGATGAAGCTCTTGGGAAACTTTCCAATGCATTAAATATCTCTAAAAACAGGTTGATTGAAGATATTTTATTTGAAAGTGGTATTATGCAAGAGGTGGAGGAGAATTATTATGAGTAATTTCCCACACCAAAAAGATGTCATTGAGGCGCTTTTACAAGGCATCCAAAATGCGGAGCAAAATTTTCTTTTTTGGACAAACAATCGTCTTTCTCTCTCAAGTGGTCCACATAAAATCATCGGTATCCATGTAGCGCAAGCTCTTAGTGCTATGGAAAATGCACCAGAAATTTTTATTGATGCTACCGTAGCGGATATTTTACGTTGTTCTTTACCTGATCGAAAAGCCTTTAAAACATTTATGGAAAAAAATGCTCTTGCCCAAGGTACTTTTAGCATTACGCTTGACGAGCGTTTTGTACACCAAAACAATAATGATTCCATTTCACGTGTCATTGCAACGATTAAAAACGGTGTGCGCAATAGTAAACCTGAATATACCAGCGAGATTGAACGGTTGTGTAAAATGCTCCATCGTAAAAAGAGGGAAGATTCAACACTTGATTATGGTGTATTTGCTTTTTATGCTGATTTGTCATCATTAGCACGTAAAAAATTGGATAAGCGATTGCCTGAGATTATCGCAAGTTTTGATAATGTTGTTGCAGGGTTTAATTCGCTCTCTTCGCATTTTGTATCTACACCAATTCATAAAGTTGTTGATGTGGGTGAGTGGATGGCAGGGTGTTATATTATTGAACCAAAAGAAGAAATCCAATGAGAGAAGCTTTGTACGCAAGGCTTTTGTTATTGAGTTTTATAAGAGCTTAAAAAATCTTAAGGAGAATGAATGACAAAAATGTTTCCAAAGTTTGCTGCATCTCTTGCAGTATGTTCCGCCCTTGTTTCAGCAAGCGTTGCTGCAGATGTAATTAAAATAGGTGTACAAGCACCCATTACGGGTCAGTATGCCAATGAAGGTCAAAGTATTGATAACGGTGTTAGATTGATTGTTGATCAGTACAATGCCAAAGGCGGCGTTTTAGGCAAAAAAATCGAAGTTGTTAGTTGTGATGACCAAGGTACAGCACAACAAGCAGCTATTTGTGCAAAAAAATTGGTAAATGAAGGTGTGAAAGCGGTTATTGGTTCATATACTTCAGGTGCAACAGAAGCGGCTCAAACAACCTATTTTAGAGCGGGTGTTCTTCAAACCAGTGATGGTACGAGTGACTCTTTGATTACGCACAAGTATTGGACATTCTTTAGAAATTCATTCCCAAATAGCGCAGAAGCTGAATATACAGCGAAATACTTTGTAGATGGCAAAAAATACAAAAAAATTGTTATTCTCTCTGATTATTCAAGTTATGCAACAGACCTTGCGGATTCAGTCGTAAAAGCACTTAAAGCAAAAAATGGCAATATCATCTATGAAGGAAAAATCAAATCTGGTACCCAAAACTTTACAGCCGCTTTGACAAAAATCAAGTCAATGGATCCTGATGTAATTTACTTTAGTGGTTACTATACCGATGGTGGATTATTACGTGCGCAACAAATTCAACTTGGCATTAAAGCGGATTTTGTCGGTGGAGATTCCAATGACAATCCAGACTTTATGAAACTTGCTGGAGATAGCGCAAAAGGTACTTTTCTTATTAATGTGCCAACTCCAGATATCTTACCATATGATATTGCAAAGCAATTCTTAGTTGATTACAAAGCAAAATATAATGCTATGCCAGCCTCTATTTGGTCTTTGATGAATATTGATGGCTTACGTGCAGTATTACATTCTATGGAGACAACAAAATCTGAAGATACAAAAGTGATTGCAGCAGGTATGCATAAACTTAAAGATTTTCCAGGTATTACAGGTCCTGTAACATTTAGAGAAGATGGCGAAAGACTTGGCGGTGGCTATATGACTTATGAAGTTCAAGCTGATAAGAGTTATAAAATCGTTTCAAAATAGAAAGTTTTAAAGCATATCTAATAAGATACAAAGCAGATAAAGAGGTAACTTTTTATCTGCTTCATACTATAATTAAATGTTAGGATGAACAAAGCCCATGGATATTTTTCTTCAACAAATTGTCAACGGTTTGACAATCGGAAGCTTATATGCATTGGTCGCTTTAGGTTACACGATGGTTTACGGGGTTATGCGATTGATTAACTTTGCCCACGGAGATCTTGTAGCTTTATCGGCCTTTGTAGGATTAACCGTGTACACACAGATTTTTGGAGAGGGAATCACCTCGCTTATCGCTGTGGTTGCTGTTTTTATGTTCACAGCAGTCATTGTTGCAGTTGTTGGTGTTCTTCTTGAACGTCTAGCATATAGGCCTTTACGAACGGCACCACGCTTAAGTGCAGTAGTTTCAGCTTTGGGAGCAGGACTTGTAATACAAAATGCAGTTATGCTCATTTGGGGACCTAATATGAAAATATTTCCTTCCGAAATATTTCCCTCAACGATTTGGGCAATAGGTGGTATTGTTGTAACCTTTACACAAGTAATGATTCTCGGACTCTCTTCTGCACTTATGGTGGCTCTTTATTTTTTTATTAACCGTACCAAAATGGGAACAGCAATACGTGCTGTCGCCATTGACCAAGATGCGGCAAAACTTATGGGTATCAATGTTAACCGTATTATCATGGTTATTTTTATTATTGGTTCAGCCCTTGGCGCAGTGGCAGGATTGTTTATCGGGGCGTATTATCGAGGTATCACATTTGATATGGGATGGATGTATGGTCTTAATGCCTTTGTCGCAGCCATTATGGGGGGCATTGGTAATATTCCAGGAGCAATGCTTGGAGGTCTTTTATTGGGACTTTTCAACGCCATGATAACAGGGTATATCTCAACACAATGGGCAGAAACTTTCACATTTGTTTTGTTGATTGTTATCCTTGTTTTCAGACCAACGGGAATACTCGGTGAAAAAGTAGCGGAGAAAGTATGATGAATAAAACCAGTTTGATAGCCTTAGCGCTACTTGTTTTTATGGGGTTCTATCCTTTGTTTGTGGATTCTGCTTGGTTAGCGGTTGGAACAACTTTTTTAGTTTTTTCCGTTGTAGCTTTTTCGCAAGATATTATCTTAGGAAGAGCCGGTGTTTTTCATATGGGTCATGCCATGTTTTTTGGAATGGGTGCTTATACAACAGCGATTTTAAATGTCCATTTTGGATGGCCAATTCTTGCGACATGGGCACCTTCAGTATTAATCCCTATGGCATTTGCTTTTGTATTGGCAGGTCCAATTATCCATCTTCGTGGTGACTATCTTTTGGTAGCAACCATTGGATTTAATATCATCTTTATTCAAGTATTGGAAAATGATGTCTTTGGATTAACAGGAGGACCTAATGGTATTTTTGGTATTGATATCGTTAGACTTTTTGGTATCGAATTTGCCTCACAGACTTACATGTATTATATGGCGTTTATTCTTTTAGGTATCGCACTCTTTATTATGCGTAATCTTGATAAAAGCAAATTTGGGCGAGCCATGTTTTATATCAATAAAGATGAAATTGCTGCCCAAAGCATGGGCATTAGCATTCGCTATTATAAACTCTATGCTTTTATCGTGGGTGCAGGTATTGCAGGAGCAGCAGGGAGTATGTTTTCGGTGCAGTATTCAGCCGTGAGCCCAGAAGCTTTTAACGTCACCCAATCCATTATGTTTTTTACAATCGTACTAGTAGGTGGTTCAGCCTCTTTACCAGGGGTTTTAATTGGAACTTTTATCATGTTCGTGCTTCCTGAGGTTTTTAGAGAGTTTGAAACAGCACGTTATTTAGTCTTTGGTTTGGCCATGATTTTGACGATGATTTTACGCCCACGTGGTATTTGGCCAGTTAAATTTGGAGATATTCCAAGTTACTTGAAGAAGGGTGTCAAATGAGTGAGTACATCTTAGAAATCAAACATGTTAGTAAATATTTCCATGGACTTGTGGCAATCAACGACCTCTCCATGAAAGTTAAAAAAGGTCAAATTTATGGCATCATTGGTCCTAATGGTGCGGGTAAAACGACATTGTTTAACTGTATCACAGGGATTTATACACCCGAAGAAGGACAGATTCTTTGGAAAGGTAAAGAGATTAAAGGAACCACACCTTTTAAAATCGCTGAACTGGGCATTTTGAGAACATTTCAAACCATTCGTTTGTTTGCAGAAATGAGTGTGGCAGAAAACATCATGTCAGGCCGTCATATTAAGTCCAAACAAAAGTGGTACAACGGTATCATTCATACGCCTGCTTATTATAAAGATGAAAAAGAAAATTGGGAGAAAGTTGGCGAATTGATGGCCTTTTTTAACCTCTCTGAGTATGCAACAACTCCAGCAGGGGATCTCTCTTATGGAATTCAAAGACGTATTGAAATGGCACGAGCATTAGCAGCTGAACCAGAGCTTCTTATTTTAGATGAACCAGCTGCTGGTTTAAATGAAAATGAGACGCTAGAGTTGACGCAAACTATTCGTAAAATCCAAGCGATGGGTGTTACTGTTATGATGATTGAACATGACATGGAAATGGTTATGAGCTTGACAGAGTATATCACTGTCATCAATTTTGGCGCAAAAATCAGTGCGGGTTTACCAGCTTTTGTCCAAGATGATCCAGTGGTCGTTGAGGCATACATCGGTAGTGATGAGGAAGATGAACATGAGTAATACTGAAAAATTATTGGAAGTTAAAGACTTACATGTAAGCTATGGAGCCATCGCTGCGATTAAAGGCATTGATTTGTATGTTAAGAAAGGCGAAGTCGTTACGATATTAGGGGCTAATGGTGCGGGCAAAACAACAACCCTTCGTACCATTAGTGGGTTGCTTAAGCCTATATCTGGGAATATCATCTTTGATGGCAAAGATATTACACAAACACCTGCGCATGATATAGTAAGCCTTGGGATGAGTCATTCACCTGAGGGTCGTCGTGTCTTTGGAACACTGAGTGTTGAAGAGAACTTGATGATGGGTGCGTATAGTCTTAAAAAGCATGATGCCAAGACTCTAGAATGGATTTACGAAATTTTACCCCGTTTAAAAGAGCGTAGAGGGCAGTTGGCAGGAACACTCAGCGGTGGTGAGCAACAGATGTTAGCTATTGGACGAGCTATTATGAGTAAGCCAAAGCTTTTAATTTTAGATGAGCCTAGTCTTGGATTAGCGCCTGTTTTAGTCAAAGTTATTTTTAAAGCAATTAAACAAATTGCCAATTCTGGTGTCACTGTTTTATTGGTTGAACAAAATGCAAAAGCCGCGCTTCGTTTAGCCAATAGGGGTTATGTGTTGGAGTTAGGTAAAATAAGTCATGAAGGAAGTAGTGAAGAGTTACTCAATTCAGAAACAATTCAAGAGGCCTATTTAGGTAAGAAAAAGTAGAAAATATGGCATAGCCGTCTGCGTCATGCAGGCGGTTTTTTTTGCCCAATTTTCATGTTTTGTAAAAAGTACTACTTTTAGTACTACTAATTTAAGCTTTCATTAAAAGAGAAAAGCTTTTGTGCGAGTGTAGTGGAGTGAAATGAGCGTTGCTCATTTTTTGTGTATTCAATAAAAATATAAATCTCAAAGGAGAAAAACCGTGTCACATAATCCAGAAGCCATTAAGCGAGCTATCGCACTTGCAGAGAAATGGCAAACCAGAGCCACTGAGTTAGTTAGCGATTTTGATAAAAAATTTCATATTAAAATGAATAAGATGTTAAGCAATCCAGAGGATAAAGTTTTTTTAATTGAGCTCATGGATCAAAGTTTTCGTAGCAAAAATCCCACACGTGTTGCCAATCAAATCACTTATCTCTTTGATAAGTATGAGATGGCATCATTTTTTACAAGTTCAGAGCGTTTTTTAGTCTTTTTATTTCTGAATGCAGGAATTTATTTACCACAAATTTCAGTGCCTCTTTTTATTAAGAGTGTGCGTGATGATACCCAAACAGTGGTTATTAAAGGAGAAGATGAAACACTTAATGCGCATTTGATTAAACGTCATGAACAAGGTACTAGGGTCAATCTTAATCTTATTGGTGAAGTTGTTTTAGGTGAGGGTGAAGCGGAGGAGCGTATTGAAAAATATCTTAAAGTATTAGAAAATCCTAATGTGGATTATATCTCTATCAAAATATCAACGCTTTTTTCTCAAATCAACGCCCTTGCTTACGAAGATACCATTGAGGAGTTAGTGGCACGTTTAAGTCGCATTTATGCGCAAGCCAAAAAATACAGCTTTACCAATGCAAAAGGTGAAAAAGAGAATAAATTTATCAATCTTGATATGGAAGAGTATCGTGATCTTGCCTTAACTGTTGGTGCATTTACAAAAACACTTGATAAACCAGAATTTCAAGATTTTCATGCAGGTATAGTGTTGCAAGCGTATCTTCCAGATTCACATTTGTGGCAACAAAAATTAGTTGAATGGGCTAAAAAACGGGTAGAAAATGGTGGTGTACCTATTAAAATGCGTTTGGTTAAGGGTGCTAACATGGAGATGGAAGAGACAGAGGCCAACCTTAGACACTGGGAAATGGTGACATATACAAAAAAAATCGATACGGACAGTAACTATAAAGTGATGGGTGAATATGCGTTGCGTCCTGAAAATGCACCTTATGTCAATATAGGATTTGCTTCACATAATCTTTTTGAGCATGCTTATGGCTATGAATTAGCCAAAGAATATGGTACAAGTGAATACTTTAGCATGGAGATGTTGGAAGGGATGAGTGAGTCTGCACGTTTAGCGATCAAAGAGATTAGTGGCGAGATTATTCTATATGCACCAACGGCTAAAAAAGAGCAATTTACCAATGCAATTGCCTATTTGGTTAGACGATTAGATGAAAATACGGGTATCGAAAACTTTATCCGCTACTCTTTTGGTATGCAAGTTGGAACACCTCAATGGGAAGCTCAAAAAGAGAAATTTATCGCTTCTTTTGAAAATACTAAACATATCTTTATTGGAGCAAAACGACAGCAAAATCGTCTTGAAGAAAAATGGGAAGATTATAAGGGTGGTAGCTACTATACAGGTGAGTACCACGGTGAAGCGGATACAGATTTTATTTTACCACCCAATAAAGAATGGATAAAACAGATTCGCACAAATTGGATGAAAAAAGCAGGTGATACACCTTTGTTTGCACCTATCGTTGTAGGTGGTGAAGATATTGTGGAGCGTGAGAGCAAAGAGGTTTTGGATAAATCACAACTAAAAGAGGGTGTTGTTTGTGGTAAGTATGCGATTGCAACGGCTGAAGATTTGACGAAAGCTGTTGAGGTTGCCTATACAGATAAAGATGGCTGGAGAGCACTAAGCCATGCGGAACGCCAAAAAGTTTTAGGTAATGTTGCCATTGAAATACGTAAAAAAAGAGCTGATTTAATTGGTATAGCAGCTGCGGAAGTGGGTAAAGTTTTTACCGAAACGGATGTTGAAGTAAGTGAAGCAATTGATTTTGCAGAGTTTTATGGACACAGTGCGCGTTATTTTGAAAAATACACTAATGTCAAATTTCAAGGCAAAGGTGTGGGTGTTGTAACGCCTCCTTGGAATTTCCCAATTGCAATTCCAGTGGGTGGTATCACTGCAGCTTTGAGTGCAGGAAACTGTGTTATTATGAAGCCAGCGAGTGTGGCAGCATTATGTGCGTATGAGTTATGCCAATGTTTTTGGGATGCAGGTGTGAGTAAAAATACGTTGCAATTTGTTCCATGTGCTGGTTCTTTAGCAGGTGAATATTTGATTAAAAACCCAAAGGTAGACTTTGTTATTTTAACCGGCGGTGAAGAGACGGCTTATAAGATGTTAGAGAGTAGACCAGATTTATTGCTAAGTGCAGAAACGGGTGGTAAAGATGCAACTATCGTGACGGCTATGTCTGATCGTGAACAAGCGATTAAAAATGTTGTACATTCTGCTTTTTCAAATAGTGGCCAAAAATGTTCAGCAACCTCTTTACTCATCCTAGAAGAAGAGGTTTACAATGATGCATCTTTTAAAGCAGGGCTTATAGACACGGCTAAGAGTATTCACGTAGGTTCAGTATGGGATTTTAAAAACCGCATTGGAACTTTGGCTAATAAAGTTGATGGAGCACTAAAGCATGCCATTGAAAATTTAGAAGCAGGAGAGAGCTGGGCATTAAAGCCTGAGTATGCTGATGGCAACGAATATATGCTAAAACCTGCAATTAAATGGGGGGTTAAAGAGGGAAGTTTTTGCCATATGAATGAGCTTTTTGGACCTGTATTATCTGTTATGTGTGCTAAAGATTTAAAGCATGCTATTGATATTGTGAATGCTACAGGGTATGGTCTTACTTCTGGTATCGAATCTTTGGATGAGCGAGAAGTGTCATATTGGAAAAAACATTTAAAAGCAGGTAATCTTTATATTAACCGTGGAACAACAGGTGCTATCGTGTTACGTCAACCTTTTGGTGGTATGGGGAAATCAGCCATTGGGGCTGGTCGAAAAGCCGGTTTCTACAACTATGTAACGCAATTTATGGATTTTGAAGAGGTTTCCCAACCGATAGTGTCTCAAGCTCTTCATCATCCATTATTAAGTATGGTTGAAAAGTGGATAGATGCTAGCCAAAAAGGTGCCCATGCTGGCTTTAAAGAAGATTTTTCAAAACTACAGCTTGCAGTGGCGAGTTATATTGATAATTATGAAAAAGAGTTTAGTGTGGAAAAAGATTATGCTAATGTACGAGGAGAGGATAATATCTTTAGATATATTCCACTGCATAAAGTAGCATTACGCATTACTGTAAAAGACACTTTATTTGATGTTATAAGCCGTATTATAGCAGCTAAAATTTGTAAAGTAGCATTACATGTAAGTATTGATATGCCTGTTGAAAATGGCGTTATTTCGTTCTTGTATGAAAATAAAGAAGCCCTCTTTGGTCCTAAAGATAGTATCGTAAGAGAGAATGAAGGTGAATTCGTGAAGTGTTTCGCTGAGGTTGAAAAGATATTTTATAACGATATCAAATTTATTTCGGACTTTGTCTATACAGAAGCCGCTAAAAGGGCGAAATTCATTGTACGTAATAAACCAATGATGGAAGGACGACTTGAATTACTCCATTATTGTATGGAACAAAGCATTTCACATAGTTATCATCGCTATGGTAATATTGGTGGGCGAACGTGGTCTACTAAGAAGTAGGCATAAAAGAAAATTGGGAGGAAGAATGATATTCCTCCCAAAAAAATAGTTATTTTAGTTTCTCGATAATTGCTTGATTGAGTTCAAGTTTTTCTCTATTTTTAGAAACACCAGCAGCATTTGCTTCAATTTTTTCATGGTGCTCTGCTACAACTTCTGCATGTTTCGTAATTTTTTCATGATGATCCGCTACTGCTTCAGCATTTTTAGCTATTCGCTCCCTATTGCTCCTAATCTCTTCACGGTTAAGCTCAATCAATCGTGTTAATTCTTCAACTCTTTTCTCGTATTTGTTAATAAGATAGTAGATAACGTACGCGAGTGAAAGCACAATTACCCATTGTAAAATTCCCATTTCATAATCCTTTACAGTAATTTTCTTGATATTGTATCCTTTTAGGGTAAATCAATCAATAATGTAAAAAAGATAGAGTGTTATTTGATCGTATAAATAATTTCAGTTTTTAATTTCAGTTTTTTTATCTCTAGAATAGATAAACTTTCTATTTCTAGATTCATAAATTCAGCTATGCTTTGAATATTGTTTTGTGCAAACTTCTTTAAAAGCAACCCTCTATATGCTTTTGCCCAGTGGCTTATAACTTTTCCATCTTTCATAAATTTAAAAGTAGTATACGGTTGATTTATTTTATAAAATTGTTCGTAAAAACTTGCTCTTAAGTCAATGACTTCTTCATTTGCCAAATATTCATTTAAGGCTTCAGAAAAATATTTGCAATAGAAATTCTCTAAGGAAAAAGTATCAATTTTCTCACCTTGTTTTAATTTATAATCTGGCAATCCCATATCACCAGCCAAAATGGGACCAAAGAGATTGGAAAAAATGATAACGTTACCATCGATATAGCGTTGATTATTGTGTGTTAGCTGAGGGTACTGTAAGTAATGAAAAGCTGTGCCATCATATCGTTCTACTGCCTTCATAATGCTTTTCTCTAGTAGCTTACCTTTATAGTAATCAATGACATTTTGTTTATTTGATCCAAATAATTTCGCAAGCTTTTGGTTAGAAGCACTATCTATGTAGCGTTGGTAGGCTGCTATAACTTCCATCCTTTTGTCAAAGAGCTCTGGGAATAAAAAACTATTGGCATTAATTTTATGTACGATTCCTCCTTTAAATTTTGTTTCACTAGGAGAAAAAAGAATTTTCATCATCAAACCTTTGAGCGTTTTGCCATTCAACACAATAAAAATAGTTTAGCGTATAAATCTTATAAAAGTCCTAAAAAAGTATTGACTTTAGGATTCTTTTGAGCTATAATTTCACCTCACATTAAAAGATGCTGGTGTAGCTCAGTCGGTAGAGCAACTGCCTTGTAAGCAGTAGGTCGGCGGTTCGATTCCGTTCACCAGCTCCATTTTGTGAAAAAACAGTGTTTGACCAGTAGTAAAAATGGTAAAAATACGGTGAGATACTCAAGTGGCCAACGAGGGCAGACTGTAAATCTGCTGACTATGTCTTCGAAGGTTCGAATCCTTCTCTCACCACCATTAATGCGGGAGTAGCTCAGTTGGCTAGAGCATTAGCCTTCCAAGCTGGGGGTCGCGGGTTCGAGTCCCGTCTCCCGCTCCATGATTTTATGAGGAAACTGGGAGCTGTTGAATTTTTTCTGCGACACTGCACTACAGAACAAGTTCAGTAGACTCACCTTCACATCACTTATGAAATCAAATTGTTACTATTAACTGGTAAAATATCGGTTTACCCCGCTGTAGTCGGCTCATATGGCTCAGGGGTAGAGCACTTCCTTGGTAAGGAAGAGGTCGAGGGTTCAAGTCCCTCTATGAGCTCCATTCACTTAAAAAGTTTTGAATAACTTTGAAGCAAAAAAGTCTATATTTAAAAACAAACTCAATACGGAGGAAAAAATGGCAAAAGAAAAGTTCTCTAGAACCAAGCCACACGTTAACATTGGTACCATCGGTCACGTTGATCATGGTAAAACTACGCTTACAGCAGCAATCTCAGCAGTTCTTGCAACAAAAGGACTATGTGATTTTAAAGATTATGATGGTATTGATAACGCTCCGGAAGAGAGAGAGCGTGGTATTACGATCGCTACTTCACATATTGAGTATGAAACAGAAAAACGTCACTATGCACACGTAGACTGCCCAGGTCACGCGGATTATGTTAAAAACATGATTACAGGTGCTGCTCAAATGGATGGTGCTATTCTTGTTGTTTCTGCAGCAGATGGTCCTATGCCACAAACTCGTGAGCACATTCTTCTTTCTCGCCAAGTAGGTGTTCCATATATCGTTGTATTTATGAACAAAGCAGATATGGTTGATGATGAAGAGTTATTAGAATTAGTAGAGATGGAAATTCGTGAACTTCTTTCTGTTTATGATTTCCCAGGTGATGATACTCCAATCGTTGCTGGTTCTGCTCTTAAAGCTCTTGAAGAAGCAAAAGCAGGTAAAGTTGATGCATGGGGTCAAAAAATTCTTGATTTGATGGATGCTGTTGATGCATATATCCCAGAGCCAGTTCGTGAAACTGACAAAGACTTCTTGATGCCAATCGAAGACGTATTCTCAATTTCAGGTCGTGGTACTGTTGTTACTGGTAAAATTGATAGAGGTGCTGTTAAAATCGGTGAAACTATTGAAATAGTTGGTATTAAAGATACAAAAACTACAACGGTTACAGGCGTTGAAATGTTCCGTAAAGAGATGGAGCGTGGTGAAGCTGGTGATAACTGTGGTATCTTGCTACGTGGTATCAAAAAAGAAGACGTTGAAAGAGGTATGGTTCTTTGTAAACCAAAATCAATCACTCCTCATACAGATTTTGAAGCTGAAGTTTACGTACTAAGCAAAGAAGAAGGTGGACGTCATACTCCATTCTTTAATAACTATAGACCACAATTTTATGTACGTACAACTGACGTAACAGGTTCTATTACATTACCAGAAGGTACTGAAATGGTTATGCCTGGTGATAACGTAAAAATTAAAGTAGCAATGATTGCTCCAATCGCTCTTGAAGAAGGTACTCGTTTTGCAATCCGTGAGGGTGGTAGAACTGTAGGCGCTGGTGTTGTTGCTAAAATCATCAAGTAATTAATAAAGTAATACAGAAGAGGAATTTTCCTTTTCTGTATTTAAAGTAAGGATAATCCAATGACCGTTAAATTCGGACTAAAATGTGTAGAATGTGGTGACATTAACTACACAACAACCAAGAACAGTAAAACAATTACTGAAAAGATGGAACTTTCTAAGTATTGTCCACGTCTAAAAAAACATACTGTTCATAAAGAGATCAAATTAAAAAGTTAAGTCTCTAAAAAGACTTAACTTACATGTAGGGTAGTAGCTCCAACGGTAGAGCGCCGGTCTCCAAAACCGTAGGTTGTGGGTTCGAATCCCCCCTGCCCTGCCACTAGTCGAAGGTAATACAAATGGAAAAATTAAGAGCGTATTATAACCATTCTAAAGCTGAATTGTCGAAAGTTATTTTTCCGATTAAAGAGCAGATTCGAAATGCATTCATTTCTGTTTTTGTCGTAGTAACCGTCATTTCTCTATTTCTAGCATTGATTGATGCGATCATGTCGTTCTCTTTGTCAACGATTATTTAAGGATAAACAATGGCACATAGATGGTATGCAATTCAAACCTATGCAGGAAGTGAACAAGCAGTTAAGAAAGCGATTATAAATCTTGTAAATGACCACGGTATAGCTGAAAAGTTAGATCAAATTATTGTTCCAACAGAAGATGTTATTGAGGTCAAAAACGGTAAGAAAAAGATTAGTGAGCGAAGTCTTTATCCAGGATATGCATTTGCAAATTTGGATTTAGATACAGCATTGTGGCATCTCATTCAATCCCTACCAAAAGTAGGAAGATTTATTGGAGAAGCTAAAAAGCCAACACCACTCAGTGAAAAAGATATTTCACTTATTTTGGAAAAGGCTCAAAAGAAAGGTGCACCAAAACCAAAAATTTTCTTTGAAAACGGTGAAAGTGTTAGGATTACAGAAGGTCCTTTCGCAAACTTTACAGGTTCAGTTGAAGAATATGATATGGTTCATGGAAAGCTAACGCTCAATGTTTCAATATTTGGCAGAAGCACACCGGTAGAGATTCTCTACTCTCAAGTTGAAAAAATAGTTTAAGTTTAAAGGAAAGTAAGATGGCAAAAAAAGTAATTGGCGAAATCAAATTGCAAATTGCAGCTGCTAAAGCAAATCCATCACCTCCAGTTGGTCCTGCACTTGGCCAAAAAGGTGTTAATATTATGGAATTTTGTAAAGCATTCAATGAAAAAACAAAAGATATGGCAGGTTATAAAATACCAGTTGTAATTACTGTTTATGCAGATAAAAGTTTTACATTTATCACAAAACAACCACCAGCAACTGATTTGATCAAAAAAGCTGCAGGTATTACAAGCGGATCAAGTAACCCTTTGAAAAACAAAGTTGGAACGCTTACAAAAGCACAAATTCTTTCAATTGTTGATCAAAAGATCGCTGATTTAAATACAACTGATAAAGAAGCTGCTGCTAAGATTATTTCTGGAAGCGCTAGAAGTATTGGTATTAACGTCGTTAATTAATTAAAATCCTTTACCGTCGGGATTTAAAAAGGGCGGAAGCAAAATTATGCGGAGATTGTAATGGCAAAGAAAGTAAATAAACGTTTTCAAGAACTCTTGAAAAAAATTGATAAAGAAAAAAAATATTCAATTGATGAAGCATTAGGAAATATTAAAAATTTGGCTTCAGCAAAATTTGATGAAACTATTGAAATTGCACTTAAACTTAATGTTGATCCAAGACATGCAGATCAAATGGTTAGAGGTTCAGTTGTTTTACCAGCGGGTACAGGAAAAACTGTCCGTGTTGCGGTAATTGCAAAAGATGCAAAAGCAGATGAAGCAAGAGCAGCGGGAGCTGATATTGTTGGTAGCGATGATTTAATTGAAGAAATTCAAGCTGGTCGAATCAATTTTGATGTTCTTATCGCAACCCCTAATATGATGGGTCTTGTAGGTAAAGTAGGTCGTATTTTAGGACCAAAAGGTATTATGCCTAATCCTAAAACAGGTACTGTAACGATGGATGTTGCAAAAGCAATTGAAAACAACAAAGGTGGCCAAGTAAATTTCCGTGTTGATAAACAAGGAAATATCCATGCAGGTATTGGTAAAATTAGTTTTACACCTGAACAAATTAGAGAAAATTTTGATTCATTTGTAAAAGCAGTTAACAAACATAAACCTGCAGCTTCAAAAGGTAAATATATCAAAAGTGGTGCCATCTCTTTAACGATGAGCCCAGCAATGACTTTAGAAAACCAAGAACTTATTGATCTTAGATAATACATTTAAAATTTAGAATTATATCTTGATTGGAGAGAGTAGAGGCGAAAGCTTAATATGAGGCAACTCATCTCTACTTGAAATCACCAGTTGGAAAGGAGAAAAATTGACAAGAAAAGAGAAAGCTGAATTTATTAGTTCTCTAACTGAAGCGTTTAAAACTTCCGACGGCTTAATTGTTTGTGACTATAAAGGTCTTAATGTTAAATCTATTGAAGTTTTAAGAAACAGCGCAAGAATTGAAAATGTTAATGTTCAAGTAATTAAAAATACTTTAGCAAACATTGCAATGAAAGATGCTGGAATTGAAGGGCTTGAGCTTAAAGATACCAACATTTTTGTTTGGGGTGCAGATCAGTTAGCTGTAACTAAAGTTGTAGCAACTTTCGCTAAAACAAATCCAAAATTTATTATTAAATCTGGTTTTGCTGGCGGTGTTGTAGTTGATGCTGCTAAAGTTGAAGCACTTTCTAAAATGCCATCACGTAATGAGCTTATTGGAATGTTACTATCAACTTGGATGGCACCTATTACCAACTTTACAATTGGTCTTGATGCACTTCGTGCTAAAAAACAAGAGTCAGCGTAAGTATATTTTTAATGCTTATCGTGTAAAGTATAAATTTTGTGCCCAAGTGGCCAACATCGTCAAATGAGCTTCGCTTGTTGACTTTATTAAATAATTAGGAGATTTGGAATGGCAATTTCAAAAGAAGACGTATTAGAGTATATTTCAGGTCTAAGTGTACTTGAATTAAGTGAATTAGTAAAAGATTTCGAAGAAAAATTTGGTGTATCTGCTGCTCCAGTAATGGTAGCTGGTGGTGCTGCTGTAGCTGCTGAAGCTGTAGAAGAAAAAACAGAGTTTGATGTTATTCTTAAAGATGGCGGTGAGAAGAAAATCAATGCTATTAAAGTTGTAAGAGAAATCACTGGTCTTGGCTTAAAAGAAGCAAAAGATGCTGTTGAAGGTGCTCCAACAACCATTAAAGAAGGTGTATCTAAACAAGTAGCTGAAGAACTTAAAAAGAAACTTGAAGAAGCTGGCGCTGTCGCTGAAATCAAGTAATGATGCCTATGGGAGAGAAAATTATTCTCTTCCATTAACTTTTTCTTTGGCAATCAATAATATAGTCGTTAAAGATTCCATCAATTGATGGATGATCTACTGCCCTTTTCAAACAACTACACGAGGTATACTCATGTTAAATAGCCTAAAATCTGGAAATCGCCTAAGAGTTGATTTCTCCAAAGTCCCAAAACAAATTGATGTACCCAATCTATTACAGCTTCAACAAAAGAGTTACGAACAATTTTTAAATGTTGAAGATCTCAAAGAAGAGAGTGGAATAGAAAAGGTATTTAAGTCCATTTTCCCTATTCATGACCCACAAAATAGATTAACACTTGAATATGTTGGATCTGAAGTAGGAAAACCAAAATACAATGTCCGTGAATGTATGGAACGCGGTCTTACATACTCTGTTAGCTTAAAAATGAACATTCGCCTTATCCTTTGGGATAAAGACGAAAAATCCGGTGATAAAACGGGTGTAAAAGATATTAAAGAACAAGCAATTTTTATTCGTGAAATTCCATTAATGACAGATCGTACATCGTTTATTATTAATGGTGTTGAAAGAGTTGTTGTGAATCAACTTCATAGAAGCCCTGGTGTAATCTTTAAAGAAGAAGAGAGCCCAACGGTTGCTAACAAGCTTATTTACAATGCACAAATTATACCAGATCGAGGTTCATGGCTCTATTTTGAATACGATGCGAAAGATACATTATTTGTTAGAATCAATAAACGAAGAAAAGTACCGATTACAATACTTTTCCGTGCACTTGGATACAGTAAACAGGATATTTTAAAACTTTTTTATCCAGTGCTTAATATTCAGATTAAAGATAATAAATTTTTTATTGATTTCCTTGCCGATAATTTTGTTGGTCGTATTGATTTTGACCTTAAAGATGAAAAAGGTAATTTACTGATTACAGCAGGTAAACGTCTTACCAAGAAAAAAGCGGATAAATTAATTGAAGATGGCGTAAAGCTCGTTGAATATCCTGTTGAAATCTTAGTGAATCGTTTTCTCTCTTCTCCCATTATAGATCAAGAGAGTGGAGAGGTATTGTATGACACACTTTCACAGCTTGATGAAGGTAAGTTAGTCAAAATTATTGAGCAAAAATGTGAGAGTATTGAAATTGCGAATGATTTGGCAAGTGGTGTGGATGATGCAATTATCAATTCATTTATTGCAGATACTGAAACCCTTAAATTATTACGCCAAACTGAAAATATTGAAGATGAAAATGACCTAGCTGCCATTAGAATTTATAAAGTTATGAGACCAGGCGAGCCTGTGACTAAAGAAGCAGCAAAACTGTTTGTTAAAGATTTATTCTTCAATTCAGAGCGTTATGATTTAACCAAAGTTGGTCGTATGAAAATGAATCATAAACTCGGACTCACTGTACCTGAGTATGTGACGATTATGACCAGTGAAGATATTATTAAAACCGCAAAATATTTGATTAAAGTCAAAAATGGTCAAGGACATATTGATGATCGTGACCACTTAGGTAATAGAAGAATTAGAGCCATTGGTGAATTGCTTGCTAATGAGCTTCATTCTGGACTTATCAAAATGCAAAAAGCGATTCGTGATAAATTCACATCACTCAGCGGCAGCGTTGAAGAGTTGATGCCTCATGATTTAATTAACTCTAAAATGATTACATCTGCCATTACTGAGTTTTTCTCAAGTGGTCAGTTATCACAATTTATGGATCAAACCAATCCACTTAGTGAAATTACACACAAACGTCGTTTATCAGCACTGGGTGAAGGTGGTTTAGTAAAAGAGCGTGCGGGCTTCGAAGTGCGTGACGTTCACCCAACTCACTATGGTCGTATTTGTCCTGTTGAGACACCAGAGGGTCAAAATATTGGTTTGATTAACACACTTTCTATGTATGCAAAAGTAAATGATTTAGGTTTTGTGGAAGCGCCTTACCGTAAAGTCGAAAATGCACGTATTACCGATGAAATTATTTACATTACTGCAACGCAGGAAGAAGGGTTGGTTATCGCACCTGCAAGTACGAAAATCAATGAAAATAATGAAATCGTTGAAGATTTGATCGAAGTTAGGGTTGATGGCGAGACGGTATTGATTGAAAAAGAAAAAGTTGATTTGATTGACCTTTCTTCAATGATGATAGCCGGTGTTGCCGCGTCGTTAATTCCATTCTTGGAACATGACGATGCAAACCGTGCCCTTATGGGTTCAAATATGCAACGTCAAGCAGTACCTCTTTTACAGTCTACAGCTCCAATCGTAGGAACAGGTGTAGAGCAAATTGCAGCGCGCGATTCTTGGGAAGCTATTAAAGCAAAACGTTCAGGTGTTGTTGAAAAAGTTGACAATAAAAATGTTTATATTTTAGGCGAAGATGAGAATGGTGCATTTATTGACCATTATGCATTGCAAAAAAACCTTAGAACAAATCAAAATACAACGTACACACAAAAAGTTATTGTAAAACGTGGTGAGGTTATTGAAAAAGGAAGTATTATTGCCGATGGTCCAAGTATGGATATGGGTGAGCTTGCTATTGGAAAAAATGCGATGGTTGCCTTTATGCCATGGAACGGTTATAACTACGAAGATGCGATCGTTATCAGTGAACGTATGATCCGTGAAGATGCTTTCACCAGTGTTCATACGTATGAAAAAGAGATAGAGGCGCGTGAACTTAAAGACGGTGTAGAAGAGATTACAAAAGATATTCCTAATGTCAAAGAAGAAGATTTGGCGCACCTTGATGATAGTGGTATTGTTAAGATTGGTACCTATGTAACACCAGGTATGATTTTAGTAGGTAAAGTTTCCCCAAAAGGTGAAGTCAAACCAACACCTGAAGAGAGACTCCTTAGAGCAATCTTTGGCGAAAAAGCGGGTCACGTGGTTAATAAATCATTATACGCTTCTCCTTCACTTGAAGGTATCGTAGTTGATGTCAAAATCTTTACTAAAAAAGGGTACGACAAAGACCCAAGAGCGGTTCAAGCATATGAGCAAGAAAAAGAGATTTTAGACAGAGAGCACCACGATAAGCTTTTAATGTTAGATCGTGAAGAGATGTTGCGTATCAACTCTTTATTACTCAAAAATCCTTTGTCAGAAGATCAAGAAATTAGTAAACAAGCCTACACAAAGGGCTCATTTATCAAAGCCGAAGATCTTCAAAATGTGAATCGTTTTTCAATTAATACCATTGTAAAAGCGTTTGATAATGAAGTGCAAGATGAGTATAAAGATCTTAAAGTTTATTTTCAAAATGAAAAGAAAAAACTTAAAGAAGAGCACGACGATAAATTAAATATTATTGAAAAAGATGATATTTTACCAAGTGGTGTTGTTAAATTAGTTAAGGTATATATTGCTACAAAACGTAAGTTAAAAGTAGGCGATAAAATGGCTGGACGCCACGGAAATAAAGGTATCGTTTCTAACATTGTTAGAGAAGTAGATATGCCTTATCTTAAAAATGGTGAGATTGTTGATGTCGTTCTCAATCCATTGGGTGTTCCAAGTCGTATGAATATTGGACAAATTCTAGAAGTTCATTTAGGTCTTGCCGGTAAACGTTTAGGTAACCAAATTGAAGAAATTTTTAAAGAAAAACAAGGTGATTGGATTAAAACACTTCGTGAAAAAATGGTTAGTATTGCTGATATTGCGCGATTGATGGATGCTAAAAATTTTGTTGATAACTTAAGTGATGAAAAATTACTTGAGTATGCGCGCGATTGGAGTAAAGGTGTTAGATTTGCTAGCCCAATCTTCGAAGGTGTTAATACAGAAGAGTTTACTAAACTCTTTGAGATGGCAAAAATTGATATGGATGGAAAGACTGAGTTATACGATGGTATGACAGGTCAAAAAATGCACGAAAAAGTTAATGTCGGCTATATGTACATGTTAAAACTTCACCATTTAGTTGATGAAAAAGTACATGCAAGAAGTACAGGACCATATTCACTTGTTACGCAACAACCAGTTGGTGGTAAAGCACTCTTTGGTGGTCAGAGATTTGGTGAGATGGAAGTTTGGGCTCTTGAGGCATATGGTGCAGCTCATACTCTAAGAGAGATGTTAACCGTAAAATCTGATGACGTAGAAGGTAGAATTCTAGCGTACAAAGCACTCACACGAGGTGAAAATGTACCGCAAACTGGAATTCCTGAAACATTCTATGTTCTAACAAATGAGTTGAAGTCTTTGGCTTTAGATGTTGAGATTTATGACGAGGTGGAAGAAGATGAAACGACTAGAACCAATTGAAATACACGAAGAGAGTAGACCAAGAGATTTTAAAGCATTTCAATTAAAACTTGCCAGTCCTGAAAAAATTCGTTCATGGAGTTATGGAGAGGTTAAAAAACCTGAAACGATTAACTATCGTACTCTAAAGCCAGAGCGTGATGGCCTTTTTTGTGCCAAAATTTTTGGACCAGTAAGAGATTATGAATGTTTATGTGGTAAATATAAAAAGATGCGTTATAAAGGCATCAAATGTGAAAAATGTGGCGTTGAAGTAACGAGTACAAAAGTACGCCGTTCACGTATGGGTCATATTGAACTTGTGACCCCTGTGGCACACATTTGGTATGTCAATTCATTGCCTAGCCGTGTAGGAACACTTTTAGGTGTTAAGATGAAAGATTTAGAACGCGTATTGTATTATGAAGCTTATATTGTGCAACAAGCAGGTGAAGCTTTTTATGATGCTGAAAACAAAAACAAAGTTGTTGAATATGATATTTTAAATGAAGAGCAATACCAATCTTTAGAGCAACGTTTCGTCGATACAGGCTTTGTCGCTAAAATGGGTGGTGAAGTAATTCGTGAATTATTGGCAAATTTAGATTTGGTTGAACTTTTGGGTCAACTCAAAGAAGAAATTAACCAAACGAATTCTGAAGCAAAGAAAAAAACAATTATTAAACGCTTAAAAGTTGTAGAAGCATTTTTACATAGTGGAAATCGACCTGAATGGATGATGATTACTATTTTACCAGTACTTCCACCTGATCTTAGACCACTTGTAGCACTTGATGGTGGTAAGTTTGCGGTCAGTGATGTCAACGATTTGTACCGTAGAGTTATTAACCGTAACTCACGTCTTAAGCGCTTGATGGAACTAGATGCACCTGAGATTATTATTCGCAATGAAAAAAGAATGTTGCAAGAGGCAGTGGATGCACTGTTTGATAATGGTCGTCGTGCCAATGCGGTAAAAGGTGCTAACAAGCGTCCTTTAAAATCGCTTTCAGAGATTATCAAAGGTAAACAAGGTCGTTTCCGTCAAAACTTACTTGGTAAAAGGGTTGACTTTTCAGGTCGTTCTGTTATCGTAGTAGGACCAAATTTGAGGATGGATCAGTGTGGTCTTCCAAAGCAGATGGCATTGGAACTCTTTAAGCCACATTTATTAGCGCGCCTTGAAGAAAAGGGTTATGCAACAACCGTCAAGCAAGCAAAAAAAATGATTGACATGAAGACGAATGAAGTATGGGAGTGTTTGGCAGAGGTTGTAAAAGGCCATCCAATTATGCTTAACCGTGCACCAACACTTCATAAACTTTCTATTCAAGCATTTCATCCTGTTTTGATTGATGGTAAAGCGATTCGCCTACATCCCCTTGTTTGTTCTGCTTTTAATGCGGACTTCGACGGTGACCAAATGGCGGTTCATGTTCCATTATCACAAGAGGCGATTGCTGAGTGTAAAATCTTGATGTTAAGCTCTATGAACATCTTGCTTCCAGCTTCGGGTAAAGCAGTTACGGTTCCAACACAAGATATGGTTTTGGGTCTTTATTATTTAACCTTAGAGAAGAAAGATGCTAAAGGCTCTAATAAAATTTTTGCCAATGTAGATGAAGTTCATATCGCAATAGATTCTGGACACCTTGAAATTCATGCCAAAATTAAGACACGTATTAACGATAGAATTCTTTTTACAACAGCGGGTCGTTTAATATTAAAATCTATTTTACCTGATTTTGTGCCTGAAGAATTATGGAATCGTGTATTAAAGAAAAAAAATATCGGTAATCTTGTAGACCATGTTTACAAAGAGGGTGGTTTTGGAATCACTGCTGGTTTCTTAGATAGCTTAAAGAACCTTGGTTTTAAATATGCTACTGAAGCGGGAATTTCTGTATCTATAGATGATATTCGTGTTCCTGAAGCAAAAGTGAAAAAAATCAAAGAGGCAAAGAAAAAAGTACGTGAAATTCAAAAACAATTTAGTTCAGGTCTCTTAACGGAGCAAGAGCGTTATAATAAAATTATTGATATTTGGACAGATACCAACAACGATGTAGCATCAGAAATGATGAAGTTAACAGAAAGTCATAAAGGTGGATTTAACTCTGTTTATATGATGGCTGACTCTGGTGCGAGGGGTTCTGCTGCACAGATCAGACAGTTAGCAGGTATGAGGGGACTTATGGCAAAGCCCGATGGAAGTATTATTGAAACACCAATTATTTCAAACTTCCGCGAAGGTCTTAATGTTCTTGAATACTTTATTTCAACGCATGGTGCGCGTAAAGGTCTTGCGGATACTGCGCTTAAAACAGCGAATGCGGGTTATCTAACACGTAAATTGATTGATGTTGCTCAAAATGTAAAAGTGACCATGGATGATTGTGGAACGCATGAAGGCGTTGAAATTACTGAAATCAGTGAGAGTGGTGAGCTTGTTGAATCATTGTATGAAAGAGCAACGGGACGTGTTTTAGCAGAAGATGTCATTGATACGATTACCAATGAAGTACTTTTTACTGAAGGTACGTTGATTGATGAAAAAAGTGCGCAAGCACTTAAAGAAGCAAGTATAAAATCAGTTGTGATTCGTACACCAATTACGTGTAAAGCTAAAAAAGGTGTGTGTGCTAAATGTTACGGTACAAACCTAGCTGAAGGTACATTAGTACGTCCTGGCGAAGCAGTTGGTATTGTTTCAGCTCAGTCTATTGGTGAACCAGGAACACAGTTGACGCTTCGAACTTTCCACATTGGTGGTACAGCGTCAACAGAATCACAAGATAGACAAGTTATCGCTCAGAAAGAGGGTTTTATTCGTTATTACAACGTTAAAACCTACATTAATAAAGAAGGTAGAAATATTGTAGCCAATCGTAGAAATGCGGCTGTATTATTGGTTGAGCCAAAAATTAAAGCACCATTTAAAGGTACGATTGAAGTAGCTAGTGCGCACGAAGAGATGGTGATTACTATTGTGGGTGCTACTGAAACAATTAAATATACGCTTCGTAAAAGTGACTTTGCTAAACCAAATGAGCTTGCAGGTGTTAGTGGAAAAATAGAAGGTAAATTCTACGTTCCTTATAATAATGGTGACATAGTTGAAGAGAATGAAAGTATTGTTGAAGTGATTAAAGAAGGTTGGAACGTTCCAAGTCGTATTCCTTATGCCAGTGAGCTTAAGGTTAAAAATGGCGAACCAATCATTCAGAAAATCAACGCTGATGCAAAAGGTACGGCTAAGTACTATAGACTTAGAGGCGATTACCTTCACAGAATTCATGAGATCAAAAAAGGCGACATCGTTAAAGAAAAAGGAATTTTTGCTGTTATCGCAGATGAAGATGATAGAGAAGCGATTCGTCACTATATTCCACGTGATTCGATCATTGACGTGGGTGATAATAGCCTTGTTGAAGCTAAAACATTAATCTCTTATCCATCAACGAGCGAGCAAATTACAATTGCAGAATGGGATCCGTATTCAACGCCTATTATTGCAGAAGATGCGGGTACGATTACCTTTGAAGATATTGAACCAGGCATTAGTGCAACGGAACAATTTGATGAAATGACAGGCCAGAGTCGTTTGGTGATTAATGAGTATTTACCAAGTGGTATGAAACCGACGATTATTATTGTCAATAAAAATGGTGAGATTATTAAGTATCAGTTAGAGCCAAAAACAGCGATCTTCGTTCAAAACGGGGTAAGTGTTGGATTGGCTGATTTGATCGGTAGAACGCCAAAAGCGATTGCAAAGTCAAAAGATATTACCGGTGGTCTTCCACGAATTAGTGAGCTTTTTGAAGCAAGACGCCCTAAAAATGCTACTGTTATTGCGGAGATTGATGGAACGATTCGTTTTGGTAAGCCATTACGTTCTAAAGAGCGTATTATTATTGAAGCCAATGATGGAACAAGTATTGAGTATCTTGTTGATAAAAGTACACAAATCCACGTTCAAGCAGGTGAGTTTGTACACGCGGGTGAGAGATTAACAGATGGTGTTATTTCAAGTCATGATATTTTACGTATTATGGGTGAAAAAGCACTTCATTACTATTTGATCAGTGAAATTCAACAAGTTTACCGTGGGCAAGGTGTTGCGATTAACGATAAACATATAGAGGTTATTGTATCGCAAATGCTACGTCAAGTAAAAATTGTTGATAGCGGTGATACAAAATTTATTATGGGTGATTTAATTAGCCGTAGACGCTTCCGTGAAGAGAATGAATTAATCATGAAAATGGGTGGCGAACCAGCGATTGCTGAACCAACATTGCTTGGTGTTACACGTGCTGCAATTGGTAGTGATAGTGTTATCTCTGCTGCTTCTTTCCAAGAAACAACGAAAGTTCTTACTGAAGCAAGTATCGCAGGGAAAATGGATATGTTAGAAGATCTTAAAGAAAATGTTATTTTAGGACGAATGATTCCTGTGGGAACAGGTCTTTATCAAAGTAAAAAAATAACGCTAGAGTTGAATCCGAGTCGTGGTTAGGTTAAGGCTCTCCTTAACTTAACCTTTTTTTAAGCTATTTTTAAATAAAATTAGCACCTATTTTTTACAAAATAAAGGAAATAATGTGCCAACCATTAACCAACTCGTCAGAAATGAGAGAAAAAAGGTGATTAAAAAATCAAAATCACCTGCACTTGATAAGTGCCCTCAAAGAAGAGGCGTTTGTACAAGAGTTTATACTACAACTCCTAAAAAACCAAACTCTGCTTTGAGAAAAGTTGCTAAAGTCAAATTGACTAGCGGTTTCGAAGTCATTAGCTACATCGGTGGCGAGGGACATAACCTTCAAGAACACTCTATTGTTTTAGTGCGTGGCGGAAGGGTAAAAGACTTACCAGGTGTTAAGTATCACATTGTACGTGGTGCGCTTGATACATCAGGTGTTGCGAAAAGAACGGTGTCTAGAAGTAAGTACGGTACAAAAAGACCAAAAGCAAAATAAATTTAAAGCACAGGTGATGTCCGTTAGATTTGGCATTATTTGAGTAAAATTTTTAAAATTTGAAGGAAAAATACAATGAGAAGAAGAAAAGCTCCTGTTAGAGAAGTTCTGCCAGACCCAATCTATAACAATAAAATTATTACAAAATTTATCAATGCATTGATGCTTGATGGTAAGAAAAGCGTTGCTACTAAAGTATTTTACGGTTCGTTAGAATTAGCAGAAAAACGTAGCGGAACCCTTAAAGGGATCGAAATTTTTAATACAGCTATTGATAATGTTAAACCTGTTATGGAAGTTAAAAGTAGACGTGTTGGTGGTGCAACGTACCAAGTTCCTGTAGAAGTAAGACCTGCAAGACAACAAGCATTGGCTCTTAGATGGTTGGTTTCATATGCTCGCAAGAGAAGTGAGAGAACAATGATTGAGAGATTGGCGAATGAATTATTAGATGCTGCAAACTCAAGAGGTTCAACATTTAAAAAGAAAGAAGATACTTATAAAATGGCTGAAGCGAATAAAGCTTTTGCTCATTACCGCTGGTAAAATGGTGATAGGGATGTCTAGTACACTACATAGCCATCCCCTCTCTTTCAATAATTACACCCCTAAGAATACAAGGAAATTATAATGGCAAGAAGTACCCCTATCAATATGGTTAGAAATATCGGTATTGCTGCGCACATTGATGCCGGTAAGACCACAACAACTGAGCGAATTCTTTTTTATACCGGAATTTCTCATAAAATTGGCGAAGTTCATGATGGTGCTGCAACAATGGACTGGATGGAACAAGAAAAAGAAAGAGGTATTACTATTACTTCTGCTGCTACAACATGTACATGGAAAGATCACCAAATTAATATTATCGACACCCCAGGCCACGTTGACTTTACGATCGAAGTAGAGCGTTCAATGCGTGTACTTGATGGCGCAGTTGCTGTTTTTTGTGCAGTAGGTGGCGTTCAACCGCAATCAGAAACCGTATGGAGACAAGCAAATCGTTATCAGGTTCCAAGAATGGTTTTTGTCAATAAAATGGACCGTGTTGGTGCAGATTTTTATGAAGTTGAGCGTCAAATTAAAAATCGTTTGAAATCAAATCCTGTGCCTATTCAAATCCCTATTGGTGCTGAAGATAGCTTCAAAGGTGTGATTGATTTAGTAACAATGAAAGCACTTATTTGGGATGATGATGCTGCTATGGGTTCAAATTATCAAGTGGTTGAAATCCCTGCAGAATTACGTGAAAAAGCTGAAGAATACCGTGAAAAAATGGTTGAAGCTGTTTCTGAGACAAGTGATGAATTGATGGAAAAATACCTTGGCGGCGAAATGCTTAGTCAAGAAGAGATTAAAGCAGGTATTAAAGCGGGATGTTTAGCAATGACATTTATCCCTATGATTTGTGGAACAGCTTTTAAAAATAAAGGTGTACAACCGCTTTTAGATGCAGTTGTTGATTATATGCCTTCACCTACTGAAGTTCATGCCATCAAAGGTGAATACGAAGATGGTACTGAGTGTGTTGTTGATTCAACAGATGATGGTGAATTTGCAGCGCTTGCTTTTAAAATTATGACGGATCCATTTGTTGGACAGCTGACATTCGTTCGTGTTTATAGAGGTATGTTAGAGAGCGGTAGTTATGCTTACAATACGACCAAAGATAAAAAAGAGAGAGTAGGTCGTTTGCTTAAAATGCATGCGAATAAAAGAGAAGAGATTAAAGTACTTCATGCTGGTGAAATTGGCGCTGTAGTTGGGCTTAAAGACACGTTGACAGGTGATACACTTGCAGGTGACAAAGACCATGTTATCTTAGAGCGTATGGTATTCCCAGACCCCGTTATCTCTGTTGCTGTTGAGCCTAAAACAAAAGCTGACCAAGAGAAAATGGGTATTGCGCTTCAAAAATTAGCGCAAGAAGATCCAAGCTTTAGAGTTGAAACTGATGAAGAGAGTGGTCAAACCATTATTTCTGGTATGGGTGAGCTTCACTTAGAAATTCTTGTTGATCGTATGTTACGTGAATTTAAAGTAAGTGCGGAAGTAGGTCAACCACAAGTTGCTTACCGTGAAACAATCCGTGCTACTGTTAACCAAGAGTATAAATACGCTAAACAATCTGGTGGTCGTGGTCAATACGGTCATGTTTATCTTAAACTTGAGCCACAAGAACCAGGTTCAGGTTATGAGTTTGTTAACGACATCAAAGGTGGTGCAATTCCAAAAGAATTTATCCCAGCAGTTGATAAAGGTATCAAAGAAGCGCTTCAAAATGGTGTACTTGCAGGTTACAAAGTGGAAGACGTTAAAGTTACGCTTTATGATGGAAGCTACCATGATGTTGACTCTTCTGAGATGGCATTTAAATTGGCTGCTTCAATGGGCTTTAAAGAGGGTGCAAGAAAAGCAAAACCAGTTATTCTTGAACCAATCATGAAAGTAGAAGTTGAAACGCCAGAAGATTTTATGGGAGATGTTATCGGCGATCTTAATAGACGTCGTGGACAGATCAATTCAATGGATGATAGAAGTGGTAACAAAATTGTTAATGCATTCTGTCCATTAGCTGAAATGTTTGGTTATTCTACAGACTTAAGATCTCAAACACAAGGAAGAGCTAGTTACTCTATGGAATTTGACCATTATGATGAAGTTCCAAAAAATGTTGCAGAAGAGATTATTAAAAAGAGAAACGGCTAATACGCTATCAATTTTAAGCCGAATGTGCGAAAGCATATTCGGCTTTTTTTTTACTTCATTTTTTGTCCCTATAGCTCAGCTGGATAGAGCACAGAATTCCTAATTCTGAGGCCGCAGGTTCGAACCCTGCTGGGGACACCACCTGATGCTACACTTCACTAAAATGTTTCAGTTTAATGGTAAACAATACACCTTTTTCTGTATTATTAACAGCGATAATTCCGTTCATATTATTTTCTATAATCATTTTGGTCATATATAAGCCAATACCAGTACCTTGCTTTGCATGCTTTGTGGTGAAATAAGGTTCAAAGATTCGTTCCATGTATTCTGGGGCAATGCCCCCACCGTTATCTTCAATTTTAATAAGAATATATTTTTCACCATTTTTGACACTCATCTCAATATAAGGATCATCAATTTGCCTATCAATCAAGACATCTTTGGCATTAGATAAAATGTTTAAAAGAGCCTGTGCAAATTCATTAGGGTAGCCTAAAGCTAAAGACTCAGGCGATTCTGTGAAGTGAAAGGTGATAGCGTGGTATTTTAAAGATGCATGTAAAATAGCGCTAGCTCGCTTGCATGCCTCATTGATTTCAAAGATTTCTTTATCTTTTGAGGGTTTGAAAAAGTTCTGAAAATCGCTAATTGTATTGGACATATAAGATGTAATTTTATTGCACTCATGAATCTTTTGCATCAAAAAAGCTTCATCGAAATCATGAAAACTATAACGTACTTGTAAGAGCATCATAATGGCGTTGATTTCGCCCAGTGGCTGCCGCCATTGATGAGCGATATTGCCAATCATATTTCCCATAGCAGCAAGCTTACTTTGCTGAATCAAAAGTTGTTCTTGTTTAGTTCGCTCATCAATCTCTTGTTGAATTCTAAGCTCAAGATTATCAAGCATTTCATTCATGACTGTCTTAAGTAAGTTAAGTTGTTCTGAATTGCCTAGCTTTACAAGTCTGCGATTGAGATTGCCATTTTTTAAATCTGCGACTACACTGGTAGCATCTTCAATAAGTAAGCTATCTTTCTCAAGATTACGCTGAATATTTTCTATTTTTTTATTAATCCTACGTGCCATATCGCCTAATTCATCTTTATTAATGAGAGGAATATAGATTCGCTTCGCTTCTTCGGTGGAAGGTGATTGAAGATAATCAAAAAATTGTCTTAGTCCTTGTTGAACTTTTTCAATGGATTCTACAATGTTTTTTGCAATTAAAAAGCCACATAATAAAGTTAATAAAATAATGGCTGCAAGCCAACTGGCAATAAATTTTTTAGAGTTCTTGGCTTGTTGATTGGCAACGCTAAATGTTTTAGAGGAATTTTCTAATTCATTTTGTTGTAAGATTTCCAAAGTATGCATCAATGTATAAAACTGATCTCTCTCAAATGTATTTGCACTAATAAAAGCGCCTTCCTCAAATCCTTGGTTTAGATAATTTTCAGTACTCGTAATGAGTTGAACGTAATGAGACCAATGTTGATAAACAGATGCATCAAGCTTTGAAAAAGAGGGTTCCATGTCGTGAATTGCTTTAGTAATCTGTGTGGTAATATCGCTTCTCAAATCTTCATTTGGCGCCATAACCAGAGAAAGTGAGAGCTCTCTAAGTTTGAACAGTGGCAGAATATAGAGTTGTTGAATGTTTTGTACTCTTTTAGAATCTTCAAAAACTTTATTCACATTTATAACACCTTTTTCAGTAATGGAAAATGCTAAAAAAGAGAGTGTAACGATAGCTAACACTCCTAATGAAGCCATTACGAAAAACTTATATCGCATCGATAGATATTTAATCATAACTAAACCTTAATGGGCGCATTGGTTTTTGCCTCTCTTGAGGATAGGGGATATTACCTCTTATGGACCAATGAAAACGTGTTAGTTTGGCTTTCCATAAGGGCATAAGCAATACAGAAGAGGGCTCGTAAAATATTTCTTTATTGACAGCGAGAACAATATTGGGGGAGGGGACAAAAAGCATATAAGCCTGATCGTATACTCTTTGTACCATTTTTTTAACAATATCATCAAAAGTATTACTTTGAAAATCCACATCAAAAAAATGCTCAATATAAGCTTGCATAATGTCATCTTTTTGTATTGTAGACCATTTGTCCGATGTTCGATAAGCAAATAAGCTAGTCCATGGATGGTTGCTGCACCAGTCATCATTCCCCCATGTTAAAATATCCCAATCTTTGGGTGATTTTCTATTGGTTAGGAGTTGCTCGTAAATCTCTTTTTCATTAGGTGTAATGGAGTATTCTAAACTCACGCCATACTGCTTTAATTGGTATTCAATGCCTCTCCATAAAAACATAAAACGCTCCAACGTAACGACTTTAAGATGTAAGCCATTCAGGAGTGCATGAAGTTCATGTTTTCCCTTTTCTCCCTCTTCAAGAACCTCTCCCCATGGCTTTATATCTTGCGTTGCCAGTTTGACAGAGCGATAATTGACGGAAGATTCTGTAGGTGCTAACAACCCTTCTTTTTTATACACAAAATTAAGAAGGTTTTTCTGGTTGATGGCTTTATTGAGCGCTATACGAATGCGCTTATCGTTAAGTTTGCTGTTGGCTTTAAGCATATTGAAGTAAATTGAGATATTGTTGGTTGAAGGTTTCGTATAAAGCCTTGCGTATTTTGAAAGAACCGTTTCCACTTTTTTGTTAAAAGGAATGGGGGCTATATCCAAAGTGCCTTCTTCTTCTAATGCCATATGAATCACTTCCTTAGAAGTAAGTTCAGTAAAAATCGTAATATTTTCGATATATGGCATGCCTTTTTCGTAATAGTAAGGATTGGCCTTAAGTTTAATAATAGGTGTTTGAAACCTTCCTGTCGCAAATCCTTCTGTTAAAATATAAGGACCAAGGCCATAAGGGCCTGGTGCTTGCGTGCTATTGCAATTACTTTGAGAGCCTTCACCGGTACTCCATCCAAATTTTTTGAGATACGAAGATGTGTAGAGATTAATCGTCGTTAAGTCATTAAGAAGCATGCCGTATGGTTTTAAGAGATGAAAGCGCACCGTATAAGGAGAAACTTTAGTAACGTTTTTAAGTCGCTTGTGAATGTCTGAATAAACAATGGGATCTTTTTGAAAGTAGTGAAAATTTTCGATAACAGAATCAGCAGTAAACGGGGTACCATCTTGAAAATGAACATTTTGCCTTAATGTGAATTCATACGTCAATGGGTCAATTTTAACATACGATGTTGCTAACATGTATTCCCACCCTTCCTTATTTCCACTGGAGCGTACCAAGGTCCCATTAATAAGTTTTGAGAGATATAAATAGGGCATGGTTGGGAAAAAAACTTTAATGTGTGAATCAGGAAGACGCTCTGAAATGAGTTCTAAATCATTAATATCACTTCGATAGTTTAAAGATACTCTATCATTAGCGAAAAGTATGCTCACAGTAAATAGAAGGATAAAAAGAGGAAATTTAGCATTTTTCAAATCGATATCCAACTCCAGAAAGATTTGTAATAAAGTCACGAGGGAGTTTTTTGCGCAAATTTCGCACTAAAGAGCGTAATGCGCTGTCTGTCATAACATCATCTTGCCATACGTGTAATTGCAACTCTTCATACGTAACAATACGTTGCTTATTATGCAATAAAAGTTCTAAAAAAGTAGACTCTTTTTTGTTAAGATGAATAAGCTCGCCCTTATAGGTGAGATGTTTATAATCAAAGTCATACAGATACCCACAAGGAAGCTCGTAGACGATGGTATGAGTGTTGGATATGCGCTTTAGACAACGAGAGAGTGCTGCCATTAATTCATCTAAATTCACAGGTTTAACGATATATTGCTCTAAATGTAAATCAACAACATTAAGAAGGTATTCTTTATCTGTATGGGCTGAAATAATGACAATAGGAGTGACTTCGTCTTCTTTGCGGATGATTTTAGCCAGTTCAATCCCTGTCATAAGAGGCATTAAAATATCTGTTATGACAATATCGGGTTTTTCTTTATGATAGAGAGCCAAGGCTGTTTTGCCATTTTCAGCTTCAATCACTTCTTTAGCATAATAGCGAAGTGAGGCAGAGATATTAGATCTTATCCCTTCCTCATCTTCTGCATAGAGAATTTTGAGCGTCTTCAATCGTTCTAAAAAAAGCGTATCCATTTTAATTCTCCCAAAAGTTAATGTGCGATAAAAGATAGTGTTGTTCTTGCAAGACTTGCAACTTGTATCCCACCTCAACTTCCTTTATACATCAAATTAACCTGAATACCCAATACATGAGCGCCGGCTTCTTTGGGTATGATAATGGTTGATGGATACCATCCTTGTGTTTCTGGTTTTTTCTTAGGTGATTTGAGTGTGTCTACAAACACGCTCACCATATAACCAGAAGGCAAATGTGGTTTTTCAAATTTTATTATAACCAAGTTTTCTTTACCAACCTTATATGCTATTGGCTTTTCAAAACTAACTTTTTGGTGCGAGAGTTCACCAAATAATGGGTCACCAAAGCTACACATAGCTGGGGCAGGAGAGCCCCAGCTATGTGTTAATATAAAAAAGAATAGTGACACGATATATAAAAATCGTTTCATTGTTTATCCTTTAGGTTGTCGGTATATCTCCTTAGGCATAGAAGGGAGTATAAAACGAGTACTTGGATGTGTTTCCGCATTAATCGCATAGTCAATTCCCACAGGAGACGCATTGGCATACTCTTTGTATTTTGGATCGTGCAAGTCAATAATCGCAATGGCACCCACAGGACATGCTTGTACACATGCGGTTGTTTTACCATCCGCTTGTCTTTCCCAACACATACTACACTTCTCAGCTTGTCCCATTTTGGCATTAAATTTAGAAGCACCAAATGGACAGGCTTTAACACACCCTCCACAGCCAATACAAATCGTTTGGTCATGTTTACAAATACCCGTTTCAGGGTCTTTCGTATGTGCTCCAACAGGGCAAATTGCCACACACGCTGGGTTTTCACAATGATTACATGCCAAAGAGAAATAAAAGCGTTCCATGGGCATTTTCACTTTAGGTGCTTTTTGATAAGAAACAAGTGTTGGGAGGATGTTGTTGTTATCAATGAGATAATCTTCCGCTCCCACTTCTCTCACTTTTCTCCATAAAATTCCAGTATCTTGATGATACTGATTTTTACAAGCCATCGCACATGTATTACAACCAAGGCAGATACTGCCGTCTACTAAAAAAGCTTTTTGCATAATAATCTCCCTTATATTTTTCTAAAATTTACAAATGTATCATGAAGCGCAACACCAGGGGCTCCTGTTTTGAATGCACCCATATCGGAACTTGTGTCATCAACGAGTTCATTGACATTGTAAATATTATTGTTATACCACTGTTCATACATCAAAACTGTTCCAGGCTGAACGTTATCGGTGATTTTCGCTTTTAGCCTTAAAAGACCCTGTTTATTAAATACAGCAACCGTATCTCCCTCATTTACCATTTTCATTTTGGCATCATCAGGATTGATATAAACAGAAGGCTCAGGATGTACATCTTCCATCCACTCTAAGTTTTGAAACTGTGAATGCAGACTCCATCTACTATGCGGTGAGGTCATGCGAAATTTGTCATAAGGCTTGCGCACTTCTAGGTATTTAGGTAAGGCACTACCAAAGAGTTCCAAAGCTTTTTCAGAATAAAACTCATATTTGCCACTTGGTGTTTGAAATTTTCCATCAGCATAAGGGATAACCGCTTTGGCTTTAACGGGTCCATTTTTAAGCTCTTCCCATGATTTGATGCCAAATTGTGTATAAATGCCAGGATTAAACTCTTTGATGGTCATCTCTTTGGTATCCACGCTTTGAGGAAAAGTGCATGAACCTTTTTCTAGTTTATTCATGTGCTTTGATAAAAGTGCCGCGATCTGAACATCGGATTTGACTTCAAAGATAGGCTTGATAGCTTGCTCATTAAGACTCAACCAATAATGCCAGTACGAAACGTTCACATCATTTTCTTCAAATTGTGTTGCCACAGGAAGCACGATGTCTGCCCATTTTGCCGTTTCATTGAAGAATTGATCCGCTACAACGACCATGTCAAGTTGTTTGAAAGCACGGATAAGCTGATTGCGGTCAAAATCTTGTGCAAATGGATTTTTACATGCCACCCACAATAAACGAACTTTTGGATCTTTAGAATTTAAAAGTTCACGGGCTGTTTTATTGATGTTTAAAAAACGATCGGTATAGGCAGCTTTTTCACCACCGACTTGTGCAAATTCACCTTTAGCCCCCTCTGGTCCAGTGTAACCAACACTGCCCTCTGGTTTTGGCATACTTAAAGCGGCATAATTAAAACCCCAAGTACTAAGGTGTCCATATCGAGCGCCACCAGCATATTTTCCAACATTACCAGTCACAGCAACTAAGGCATCAATCGCACGAATCATTGAACCGCCATTGGTATGGCGTTGCATTCCATAACCCATCCAAATCGTTGCAGGTTTTGCTTTTGCAAATGATAAAGCCAACTCTTTAATCATTTCAAGAGGGATACCTGTAACTTTGGAAACATCATCTAACTTAATATCTTTATCCAAATACTCTTTTAATTCTTTGAAACCTTTAGAATTTGCATCAAGCCATTTTTGATCATGCAATTTTGCATCAATAATAATCTTTTGCATTCCAAGCGCTAGTAAGCCATCAGTTCCTGTTTTTATTTGAATATATTGAGTTGATTTTGATGCCATTTCCGTAAATACAGGGTCAATGACGACAACTTTAGCACCCTTCTTTTTTGCTTCATAAATATATTTCATAGAGTGAACAGAGTTGCTGGCAGGATTAACACCCCAAAGAATGATAAATTTACTGTCTTTCATCTCCTCAGGGTCATTACACCACATATTTCCCATATCAAGGTTTTGTGCATCAATACCCGCTGGCCAACAAGGTGTTCCTGCAAGTCGTGTGGTATAACCGATAGAGTTAAACATCCCTTCGATACCATAATGCGTAATACCAAAATTACCAGAGTACTTTGTTAACGCAGCACCCAACATCGTGCCATCATCTTTTTTGATTTCTAAAAGTTTCTTAGCGATAATTTCCATCGCATCATCCCATGAAATGCGCTTCCATTGCCCTGAACCTTTACCGCCAACTTGCAGCATTGGGTATTTAAGACGGCGTGCTGAATAGACACGTTTGACGTACGAATTGCCTTTGACACAACAGCCACCACGTGTGTACGTAGATTCTTGCGCACCTTCAATAAATTGCATAACACCATCTTTAACAAAGGTTTTAATGCTGCATGTATCATAGCAATTTCTAGGACAAGCATTTCTAAATGTTTCGTAACTTTTTTCACCTAAGTAAGGGATTTTTGTATTTAAATCTTCATTAGCTTCTAATAATCCTCCTGGAAATGAAGATAAAACGCCACTCGCCGCTAACCCTTTGAGAAAGTTTCTTCTGCTGATACCGTTATGTAAGAGGGTATCGACTTTTTCTTTCGAATAACTCATGCGGGGACTCCTTGTGTATTGGTTTCTCTTATCAAGAATGATTTGAGCTGTGTTAAGATATAGACCATAGCCGTGGAAGGCTCTTCGTTACATGCAAGGGCTCTTTCGATAAAAAGAGGAATCCAAAGATTCAAATGTTCATGCAAAAAATAGTGACGAAGTTCTCTAAGATAGTCAATATTTTTGACCTCTTCGATATAAAGTAATTGGTAATACGCATCTAACTCAATGCCTATATGGTCATCAGGAATTTGGTTTTGTTGTGGAAATGTAAATCCCATTGTTTCGTAAAGCGCTCGAACTTTAAGAGTGCTTTTAGACATCACTTGGTCAAGGTTATCTAAATAGATAGACGAAAAAGGATCAGCGATAGGGGAGAGAGGTCCTATGAAATAACGGTTAAAATCAGACTCTAATGATTCTTCTGATATAGCCATTTTGGATTTCAAAGCATCAAATGCAATTTTGAGGGCATGAGAATCTTGACTGGTGAAAATGTCACGCAGTGTCTTACTCATCTGTAATCTTTTGGAGAGCGGTAGCGCATTCTCCTCGATTTTGTTCTTCATGGTTACTCCCTTTTCGAAACTTACATAAGCATCTTAAAGAAAAAAAGAAGCAAAAAAATCGAAATTTTATTTTTTGAGAGCGGTAGCCACTTTTTTAAACAGTGGCTACACTAAGAAGAAGATGTGGTGAATTAAAATTTGTAACTAGCGCTAAATCGAAATTCGTCTTTGTCTTTCGCTGCGGCATTTTCCATATTTTCATTATCATACATAACACCAATACCTAAGCCTTTAAGCGCTCCAGAAAAAGCATAATTTCCAGTAAGTGAAATGTAAGTCGCCTTGCCTTTTGCCCAACCAAGACCTTCATCATCTGTCACAGTATATGCCGCACCAATGGAGGTCGATGTATTAAGCGCATAACCAACACCAGCTGTATAAGCATCGGTATTAGCACCATAACTACTGGATAAGATAATCGTACCTGTATAAGCAAGATCAGCACCCCAACCAATACCAGGTGTTACAGCAGCATCTTTGCTAACAGTACTATAGGCGACATAACCACTAAGAGGACCCATGCCAATGTTTGCTTTAACGCCTACTAAACTAGCACTTTTAGAACCCGTGATGTCTTTATCACTGTAATAGTATTGTGCCGCTAAACCATAGGTAAAGCTAGTGGCTTGTCCAGCATAAGCCGCTTCGGTATAGGCCATCTGACCTTTAGTATCCATATCTTCAGCATAAGCCGCGGTTAATGTTAGCCCTGTGATTGATTTATTGACAGCAACAACAGTATAAGCACCATCATTTAAGAGTGGAGACGTTCCATAAGGATTGTTATAGGTCGTAAATTGTCCTATGTTGCCATTACCATCTGTTTGTGCTTGAAATTTTTGAACATAGGCTACTGTTAATGTTGTATTTGGAAGGTCATTATTGACAAGCATAGCTCCTTCAAAGGCCTCTTTAACAATACGGTTTCCAAGAGAAGCAATCAGTGGGGTATTTAAGAACATACGTCCTACTTGCACGGTTGTTTTGCCTGTATTGTAAGCAAGATATGCTTCGGAGAGTTGGGTTCCTGAACCATATTCGTCCCAACCAAATTGTGTTTTGGCATTCGTATTGGCAAAAGCGGCATGATTGCTTTGCCCTGTGACGTTCATGCTAAAGCCGTTAAGAGAGCCCGTTTTATAATTTAACATCACACCCGTGTTAAAGATAGAGTCGCTCGAAATTGCAGGATTTCTATCTCTGTTCCAATAGAAAGCTTTTAGCTCGCCACTTACTTTTCCTTCTTTGAATGCATCAGCAAGCGTATCTGCTGCAAATGAACTGATAGACAACCCTACAACGCCGATAGCCACCAAACTTAGTTTTGCAAATTTCATGTTTAATCCTTTTTGGTACATGAAGTGTTTTTATGAGTTAATAAAAACAAAAATAGGTTTGTGTTACCATGTGCTTGGTTGCTTTTATCACTTTAAACCCCCGTTTAAACATATAACAACCCGGTATCGGCACACAAACAGGCCGATACCGCACTATCATGACGCTCTAAACTTCTGTTCTTCAAGAGATATATAAAGTACCAAAAGTTTTTCGTGAAATTATTTTAAGGGAAAAAAAGAGCAAAAAAATCTATAACGTAGGTTTGAAAAAGCAAGAGGTGGTTATTCCACCTCTCTCCAAATTTTAACTTTCCAAAGATAGGCTAGCAGTGTAAAGAGAGCCATAAAGCCCACAAGTTTATAGCCTAAGTCTTCTCTTTCAGCTTTTTTTCTATCACCCGTTTTTTCCATATAGGCAATGACTTGAGTTTGTGCTTTTTCAGTCAGGCCAACACGAGGCATAGACGTGCCTTCTAAAAGCTTTTGAGGTTCATTAATAAATGTTTCAAGATATTCATAACTTTTGGCACGAATCATAATGGATAAATCAGGCGCAGGCGCTCCCATGTAAGCATTTAATTGCTCAGGAGTTGTTAGTGCTGAAACTTTATCGTAGTTCATACTATGGCATCTTCCACAGGCATCTTTGAAAACTTCTTTATCGCTAACTGTTTTAGGGGCAATGCTTTCCAAATAAGCGACCATATCAGCTATCTCTTGTTCACTCATCCAATTATAATTTGGCATTGGATACGGCTTGGTATCATCGAATTTATGTTGCAAATGTGCCGCTTTTGTTGG
>JAQUVE010000104.1 GCA_028693565.1 Sulfurospirillaceae bacterium
GGTTCAATTTGAAAATCTTTTTGAGCACTCAGGGAAAATTTTTGCACAAATTCACCCTTTAGGGTATCGCCTGCTAAAAATGTTTTGATTTTGGGCTCATCCGCAAAAATCGTTGCACCTTTAGCCTGAAGGACAAAAGGCGCAATATCTTCAAAATTGCCATCCCCACTGATGTTAATCGTCACATTGACGGCACCATTAGGTTCAATCTGCGTCGTATCGGCTTGCACAGTAACATCAAAATGCCCCAACAATGTCGCCCCAACTAAAGGCTTTACATGAAGGGTTAATGCATTTGAAAAGATACTTTTCCATTGCATTTGAGCGAAAAACATATCACGAGAATTTACCTGCTTTGCCATATCAATTTTTGCTTTTGGGATGAGCAAATCTCCACTTTTTTGAGGAAAAATATAGTAACTAATCGTATGAACGATATTATTTCCTTCGACATATGGATCATCTTTTTGCCCTTCTTTGACCCAAAATCCCTCCAAAGCAGGTTTTGAAAATTTCATATCCACAAGATTTTCTGCTTTATCACGCTTAAATACAAAGGTTAATTTGACCCCTTCTTGCTGCATCGGATTTTCATTGGATACTTTCATCTCAAAAGAAAAAGGGTTATGGTCTGACGGCTTGGTATTAGGGGCTTGAAAGCTTAATTCAAGAGGTTCTGTCTGTTCCAATTTACCATCAATTTTGACCTCAAAAGAAGGAATTTTGACTCCATGTTCGGGATAAAAAGTATAATAATTATCCAGCTGTTTACTAAGTACTCCATTGATGAGCTCCATACTTTGCCTGCTTTGATGTGAAACGATAGGAGAGCCATCAATGGCTTCAATTTTGGGAAATTGTATTTTGTCGCCCTTCGCACTCAGTACAAACGTCGCACTCTCACCCTCAGCAATCGGGTTTTGAAGTAAGTAAGCTTTAACGCCGCCCAAAAGCTCAACACTTAGAAGTGCTAAAATAAGGATTTTACCAACGAATGACATTATCGGTTTCATGTTTTTCCCCCTTGTATAATGGCATGGGCTTTGTATTGGGTTGTATATTATTGAGCATTCTTTCCCATTTTTGCGCTTCTTGTTCGCTCATTTTTTTCTCTTCAGCAGGTTTGGGTTTACTCTGGGATTTGTCCTCTTTGGTATTTTCTTTATCTGATTTTTGGGTATCTTTTTTCTCTTCATTAGGTTTTTGTTCAGGTTTTTCAGGTTTTTCAGATTTTTCAGATTTTTTGGAGTTATCTTGTTTCTCTTTGTTCTTTTGCTGATTTTGCTTTTGTTGCTCTTCTTTTTGTTTTTTGAGAAGCTCTAAATTTTTGCGAGTATCATCATCTTCTTTCATGGAGAGTGCTTTTTCATAAGCCTTTATGGCTTCATCTATTTGATGCATTTGCGCCAAAGTATTGCCCATATTGTGCCATCTTTGATATTCAAGCGATGCGTCATCTGTTTTGATGCCTTGGTACAAAGCCAAAGCCTTATCATACGCTTTTTGTTGATACAAGGCATTGGCTAGATTATAGGCTGTTTGAGCGCTTTTTTTCTCTTTTTCAAGCGCACTAAAACGCTCCACTGCTTGGGTGTAATCCTTTGTTTCATACGCCTTGTTTGCTTTTTGGATCTCCCAAAAATCAAGCATACCACTGTGCAAAGGCTGTAAGGGTAACAGTAGCAGGAAAGCCCAGGAAAAACGCTTTACATGGAAAGGAAAAAGTGCTAGAAAAAGAGAGCATAAACCTAATGCTAAAGGATAATAAAAAAGCTCTTGTGCGGTTGTTTTATTGATTTTACTCACATTGTCTTTATGAACTTTAAGGCGTATTTGCTCACACAACCAAGTGATATCGGCACTATCTCCGTTGGTTGAAACGTATACGCCGCCAGTTTCGATGGAAAGTTTTTGTAATCCATCGTATCGTTTGGTGATAACAATATTGCCTTTATTATCTTTTAGCAACTCCCCCGAACCAAGGGTGATAGTTGAGCCCTTAGTCGAGCCCACAAGATAAAGATGCACTCTGATATGCAGCTGTTTTGCTTTTTCAATTGCCTTATCCAAATCTTCACCATCGCCTCCATCACTTACGATCAAAAGATCTTTAGAAGTGTGCTCAAAAGGCTGAAATAATTTTTCACTCGACATGATAGCCGACATAATTGAACTTCCATGAGAGCTCATCGAATTTTGGTCTAAATGTTTCAATAAAAATTGCAAGGAAGCCGTATCTTCGCTAAAAGGTGCGACCAAAAAAGCATCATTAGAAAAAGCACTGAGCGCAATCTTAAAATCGCTGAGTTGCGTCATCATCGTTTCGATAGACAGTTTGGCAAAACTTAAGCGATTAGGGAAAGCATCATTGGCAAGCATTGATTGCGAAACATCAAGGCTAATGGCAAGCATCCCCATTTTAACCACTTCATTCTCATGTGATTCTTCCAATAAACGTTGAGGGCGAGCCAAAGCGATAATGGCACACGCTAATGCGATAAAAAATAACCCTTTACTATGCGAGCGTAGTAAAGAGCCCGCATGGCTTTGCAAGCGGTTTTTAACATTAGCATCAAAGAATGCTTCATGATGGAAAAATCGACCTCCAAACCATGCCATCATGGGAATGAAAACCATCAAAATTAGGTACAAAGGTGAGGCAAAGGTCATAAACTCCCCTCCTTCAAACGAAGTCCAACGTACCCAAATAGGGCCAATAAACCTACAAAAAGAGGATACATGTAAAGGTATTTTGCATGCGTTGGAGACTGAGCACGCTGTAAACTTTTCTCCATGAGATCGATTTTTTGATACACATCAACCAACATTTGCTCACTGTTTGCCTTAAAAAATGCACCACCACTTTTGTGTGCAATCAGTTGCAAAATCGCTTCATCATATTCGCCACTGCGTCCAATACCAATCGCATACACTTTGATTTTTTCACTCTCCACTGCACGCAATGCGGCTTCAAGAGAGATTTGACCAGCGGTATTAAATCCATCGGTGAGTAAAATAGCCACTTTCTCTTTAGCGCTATTTTTTTGCAATAACCGCGTAGCCAGAAACAACGCATCATACATCGCCGTACGTTTACCTGCAATGCCTTCATTGAGGTTTTGAATGATTGTGGCAGCGCTGTCATGATCAAATGTGAGTGGCGTTGCCACATATGCAAACTCACCAAAAACAATCACGCCGACGTTATCATTTTCCCGTTGCTTAATAAATGACGCCGCAATCTCTTTGGACGTATCAAATTTACTACGAGCATTCATCACTCCAAGACCTCGACTCATCGACTCACTCACATCCATGAGCAACATCACCGCATGCGATAATTTTGACGTATGGCCTGGCACGTGGGTAATCGGCGACGAGAGAGCCAAAATAAACATAACAATACTCAACCACTTCGTTATAAAAGAGAGTTTACTACGTTTGACATGCAAGGGCATGGCAAGCAAATGGGGAATATACAGTGTGCGAGGTTTTGATTGGCACCAAAGCGAACATGCAATAAAAAGGAGTAAAATTACCCAAACAAGGGGATATTCAAAACTCATGCTATCCATGAGCGTGTCCTAAAAATTCCGTTAACAGCGCTTTATCACGCTCACTAAAAGAAGGAACAATGGGTTTGTATTTGTAGGCTTCAAGTGCACACATCAACGCTTCAAAGTGTGCTCTGTTCTCCTCTGTTACAAACAAGTGAGCCCTTTGACTAATGCCATAAGCGGCCATCTTAGCCTCTTTAAAATCAACATGGCAAAGGTAATTCCATGCTTCTTTTCGCACAGCGTTAATGCTTGCTTTACGTAACCGCTTAAGAAAATAGAGGAATGCTATGACAGCCAAAACAATCACACACACAATCATAAAACTAAAAATATAAAGAGAATAATCTTCAATTCTCACAAGAGCTTTGATATCACGTAACCCTTCCACTACATCGCTCCAAGCGTTGTAAATAGCTTAACAAAAGGATCTTCATTCGTGTAAATCGTGATCGTTTTAATGCCCTCTTTTTTCAAATAGCTCTCTATTGCGATATCGTGCTCTTTTCGCTTGGCGGTATAGCGTTTGACAAAAGCATCATCAAGCACAACTTTATCTTCCTTCAGAGTAATGGGGTCTTTTACATGTAGCGCTCCCAATGACCACGGCTTTTCTTCAAAATGATCACGCACCCGAATCACAATCACTTCGTGTTTTCGAGCCATAGCGCCGAGTTTTGGCATTTCAAAAAAATCACCAATGATAAACAGTAAAGAGGGTTTTTTGATATGATAGAGTGCAAATTCTTGAACAAAATGCCAATTAATTTTTTGTCCCAAAAGAGGTGCTTGGAGCGTTTTTAAAATAGCTTCATGCACCATGGCCTCTTTTTTAGAAGCATGGCTTTGATAAAGCAAGGCATCTGATAGGAGAGATAACGCAAAAAAATCACTGTTTTTAATCGCACTTAAACCTAAAAGTGCCACGATTTCACTCATGACTTCAAGCTTAGAACGCTCAATGCCAAAATGCAAATTACCATCGATTAAACCTAGCACATGCAGGTGAATCTCTTTCTCTTCAAAAAAAGAGCGGACCTGAATTTCACCATTTTTAGCACTTTGTTTCCAATCAATACGCTTCACATTTTCGCCATACATGTAAGGTCTAATTTGGGCAAAGTCATATCCATCGCCCTCTTTTTTAGAGGCGTTTGAACCTACCATTTCTCCAAAAATATGCTTCCTGGCACGTTGAACTATGAGGTTGTAACCAAGCGGTGTCATAATCTTGGATTAGGGAAGAGGAAGTGCTTCGATAATTTTATCAATCACATCATCGATTTGCACCCCTTGCGCCTCGGCCTCATAACTTAAAATAAAACGATGACGTATGACCTCTTTACAAACAGTGGCAACATCCACAGGGGTTACATATTCACGTCCACACAATAGCGCATGAGCACGACTCGCCTTATGCAAATCAATCGTTGCCCTAGGACTTGCCCCAAAGCGAATGAATGACTCAAGCTCTGCGAAACCATACGCTTTTGGTTCTCGTGTTGCAAAAACAATGTCCGCCATATACGCTTCCACTTGCTCATCCACATGAATAGCTTTAACACGTTGTTGAAGCGCTAAGAGCATGGGCGCATCCATCACTTTAGAAACACTCTCCCCTTCACCTTTAGAGATACGCCTAGCAATAAGCATCTCCTCTTCCTTAGTGTTGTAACCCACGACTAGCTTCATCATGAAACGATCCAGCTGTGCCTCAGGCAAAGCGTAGGTACCAACGGATTCAAGAGGATTTTGAGTGGCTAAAACAAAAAAAGGCCGTTCCAATTTAAAGCTCTCCTCCGCAATGGTGACTTGATACTCTTGCATCGCTTCTAAAAGGGCTGATTGTACTTTGGCTGGAGATCGATTAATTTCATCGGCTAAGAGAAGATTGGTAAAGATAGGACCTTTTTTAGTTATAAATTCACCACTTTTGGGATTGTAAATTTGCGTGCCAATAATATCACTTGGGAGTAAGTCTGGGGTAAATTGAACACGACCAAATTGTAACCCTAATGCTTTTGCGAGTGTATTGATGGTTGTTGTTTTCGCTAAACCAGGCACACCTTCAATCAGCACATGCCCTTCACATAAAAGCGCAATCAGTAAAGAGTCAATCAAAGAAGAGTGACCCACAATGACTTTTGAGATTTCTGTTTTGAGATGTTGTAACTCTTCTACCATAATATTTCCTTCCGAGTTAAGAAGTGGGATGCAAAATGCCTATTGTCCACCAAATCGTACAAGTGCGCTAGCCCATGTAAAGCCACCACCAAACGTATCTAGAAGCATTAAGTCACCTTTTTTAATCCGCCCTTCTTCATAGGCATCATTAATCGCCATAGGAATAGACGCAGCAGAGGTATTGCCATATTTAGCAACGGTGAGAACGGTTTTTTCAATCGGAAAATCAAGCTTCGCACGCACCGCTTCGATAATACGGAAATTGGCTTGATGTGGGATAAAATGATCAATATCTGAAGCGTTTAAATTATTTTTTTCTAAAATGTCAATGACATCATTGGTCAGTGTTTTGACTGCAATTTTATAAACATCATTGCCTTGCATTTTAATAAAATTGAGTTTATTGTCAAGGGTTTCTTGCGAACATGGGTATTTTGAACCACAACCTGGGGTAATTAAGAGATCCCCATAACGGCCATCTGCTGAAGCGTGAATATCTAGGATTGCTTCGGCTCTATCTTCTGTTGCTCCGATGATAGCGGCACCCGCACCATCTCCAAACAAAATACATGTCCCTCGATCTGTGTAATCAACAACACTACTAATTTTCTCAGCGCCAATCAATAAAATATTTTTCTTAGCACCTGATTCAATAAATGCTTTTGCCATGGAAAGCATATAAACAAAGCCACTACATGCCGCACTAATATCAAAAGCCATAACGTCGTTTATACCTAGTTTTCCCGCAATCACACATGCTGTTGAAGGCATACAAAAGTGATCAGGTGAAAGCGTTGCGCAGATAATTAAATCAACATCTTCTTTAGCAATGCCTGCTCGTTCTATAGCAACCTGAGCTGCCTTTACACCTAAATCACTTGTTGCTTCATCGGCTGCAGCAATACGTCTTTCTTTAATGCCTGTACGTTTTTCAATCCATTCATCATTGGTATCAACCATCTTTTCAAGATCAGCATTCGTCAATATATGAGAAGGAGCATAACTCCCAATGGATTTTAAAGATGCATACAACATTTATACCTTTTCATTTTCTATCAGCACTAAACGTGCTTCAATATCTTCATTGATTTTTGAATTTGAAAAATTTATAGCTTGAAAAATAGCGTTTTTAACAGCTTTGGGATTGCTCTTACCATGACCGATAATAGCGCATCCATTGATACCTATTAAAGGAGCCCCACCATATTCAGCATAATCCACCTGTTTTTTCAAAACACTAAACACCTTACGCATCAAGACTGAACCTGCTATAGCTAAAGGTGAACGCTTTACATTTTGTTTAATAATCTTTGTAATGGAATCAGCAACACCTTCGCTTGTTTTTAGCAAAATATTACCCACAAATCCATCACAAACGATGACATCGACTGAGCCATCAAAAATATTATTACCTTCAACATTACCGACAAAACTATCAAGTTTTTTAAGTAATCCAAAAGCCTCTTTTGTAATTTCATTACCCTTGGTTTGTTCTTCACCATTAGATAAAAGCCCTACTTTTGGGTTCATGATTTTTAAAACATCTTTTGCATATGCTTCGCCAAGAATAGCAAATTGTGCCAAATGTTCCGCTCTACAATCTACATTAGCACCGACATCTAAGACAAGACTCAGCTTACCAGAAACTGCCGTTGGCATTATTGTAGCTATTGCGGGACGTAAAACACCTTTAAGTCTTCCGATGCGAAGTGTTGCCAAACTCATCGTTGCTCCACTGTGCCCCATTGAAACAACAGCATCAGCATACTTATCTTTTACTAAATCAACTGCTTTATAAATAGAACTCTCTTTGCGCTTCAAAGCATTGGTCGCTGCTTCATGCATATCTAGAACATCGCTTGACTCAACAAAAGAGATACTCTCTAAAAATTCAGAAGGGATAAGAGGTTTGAGGGTTTTAGAATCACCAACTAATATAGCTTTAAACTTTCGCTCACTAAGTGCTAAAATCGTTCCTTCGATGATAGGAGTGGGACCAAAGTCCCCTCCCATAGCATCAATTGCTATGCTTAACATTTAGCTTTTATATTCGCCTGTTGTCTTATTAATTCTGTGTGGCATTTTCCATGTACCATCACTGTCTTTTACGGGCATTGGAAGGGTTACTGTATAGTGTGTTCTTCTTTTTGCTGCTCTTGTTTTACTTACACGTCTCTTAGGAACTGCCATTTTATACTCCTTGTATTTGTTCGCATTTACCACAATAGTGGTAGTCACTCTTCAAAGCTTCTAATTCACTTTGAAGTATTGTATCAAAATTTATTGAACCATCAAAAAATTCTATCACATTCAAAAGTTCTTCACCTTCTTGATCTTCGTAAAGTCCATCATTGGCTAAAACTTCAACATCTTCATCAACTAAAAGTGTAAAAACTTCGGCGCATCTGTCACAGGCATGCTCAATATTACCTAGCAATCTACCTTTACACGTAACCATTGTTTTATCACTTTTAATAGCATTACCTTTTAACATAACCCCATCATGTGAAACTTCAAAATCAATCCCACTATGAGGAATTTTTTTGAATTCTATGGTCATAATTTAGCAAATCTCTCTTTGTGCAAAAAAGAAATTAATCTCGTTTTTTGCGTTTTCTAAACTATCACTTCCATGTACAGCATTAGCGTCAATACTTTCAGCAAAATCTGCTCTGATGGTACCAGCTGCTGCTTCTTTTGGATTGGTTGCACCCATAAGTTCACGATTTTTAGCAACCGCATTTTCACCTTCTAAAACCATAATTACAACTGGTCCACTGGTCATAAATTTTACCAACTCGCCAAAGAAAGGTCGTTGTGCGTGAACCGCATAAAATGCGCCTGCATCTGCAGTACTGAGTTGGACTTTTTTCATTGCAGCAATTCTTAGTCCGTTTGATTCAAATCTATCTACAATTTTTCCGATAACATTTTTAGCAACTGCATCTGGTTTAATAATGGATAATGTACTTTCCATAATGGACTCCTAGGTGTTAATTTAAATACGTCAAGTTTTCTCAGGGAATTCGAACGTGGGAGTATAGCAGAATTTTTATTTAATATCAATTAAACTTAATAGAGAGCAATTTAAAAAGAGGGTTTTCCCCTCTTTTTAAATTATATCAATTATTCAGCACAAGGAGTGTTGCCACTTCTCATGTCTGCAGTGATTTCATCACGGCTTGGTTGTCCAGCGAATGGCGCATCCCAAACAATACATCCTTCTGTTGGACAAGCTTCAGCACACGCTGGCGCATCATGATGACCTACACATTCAACACATTTGTCTGCATAGACATAATAAATGTCAGCACCCGTTGGGTTATCGCTATCATCAACTATTGCTTCAACAGGGCACTCGTCAATACAAGCACCGCATGAAATACATATATCAGTAATTTTTACTGCCATATTTGCTCCTTTAAATAAACATTTTATATAACCTAAAAACTATATCCAAACTATATTGAAATTGGTATTAAATATGTTATAAAAAACAATGAATTAAAATGAAACAAAAGGTCAATAAATTTTTACGTTCTTGAGATAATTTAACTTATTTAAAAGGAACATTTACTTATGATATGCGTATGATATTTAAGGAGACCAATTTATGAATTCGCTAGCTAAAAAAGTAACGATATCGCAAGTCATGATAGTCGCACTATCAATGTTTGCTTTTATTTTTTATATCAATTTTTATATTAGTAGCTCAACTTTCGCACATAAAACCTAACTCTTTCTTCGTGTAAGCACCGATGGCTGTGATGATTTGGTGTAATTCTTTATTGCTCTTGAAATTATCGCTGATATTAGCTATGTTGGTGAGGATTTGCAA
>JAQUVE010000105.1 GCA_028693565.1 Sulfurospirillaceae bacterium
CAAATCCTCACCAACATAGCTAATATCAGCGATAATTTCAAGAGCAATAAAGAATTACACCAAATCATCACAGCCATCGGTGCTTACACGAAGAAAGAGTTAGGTTTTATGTGCGAAAGTTGAGTTAAATTGTGTGGCGTATTGGCGAGTGAGCCTTCCAATGCAGGCACGGCTGGGGCTTTTAGTCTTCAAAGTCGTGATTGGGATAAAAGGCAGTTTGCGCAATGCGGGCTCAAAGAGATGTTTGTACCTATCTTGGAAAGCGGCGAAGTGTTAGGTAACGTGAGCCAAAAAGCCAGTCATGAGACGGGTCTTAGCACACAGACACTGGTTGTGATGGGTGGTGGTGATGTGCAAATCGGGACTGCTGGATTGGGAGCAAATTGCATAGGCGATGCCGTTGTCTTAGGGGGAAGTTTTTGGCAACAAGAGATTAATATTGATGCTCAAGCAACACTTTCAAAAGAGATGCGATTGCGTGTGAATCCCCATGTATTACGAGGTATATCTCAAGCGGAAGGGATAACCTTTTTTAGTGGTTTGGTGATGCGCTGGTTTCGAGATACCTTAGGTGGTGGCAGAAGCTATGCTGAACTTGAAGCGATGGCAGAACTCGTGCCCGTGGGAAGTTATGGCATCATGCCTATTTTTTCAGATGCGATGAATTATGGCGCATGGTATCATGCAAGTCCTTCGTTTATAGGACTGGGATTGGATCCTCAAAAATACAATATTGCTTCGATGTTTAGGGCATTGCAGGAAAATGCATGCATTGTGAGTGCGATTAATTTAGAGCATATTAAAGCATTTAGTGGGGTGACTCCAAAGTCGCTTATATTTGCCAGTGGCGCATCGCAAGGTAAACTTTGGCCTCAAATTCTCTCTGATGTAACGGGCTTACATGTCAAGGTTCCTTGTGTCAAAGAGGCAACGGCCTTAGGGGTGGCTATGGCCGCAGGCATCGGGGCTGGCATTTATCAAAGTTATGAAGAAGCGGGGTTCAATTTGGTAAAAATTGAAAAAATTTATGAGCCAAATCTTCAAAATACTCAGATTTATAAGCAAATCAAAGAAAAATGGGTTAAAATTTATGCCAAACAATTAGAATTAGTAAAGAGTGGATTGACCACGCCTATGTGGAGCGCACCAGGCATTTAAGAGTTTTTATTTATTACTAGTGTCATAAAGAGGAAAGAATATGTATCAAACCAATGAAAACAATCACACCTATCGCTTTGGCGACCATGGTCCAAAATACCTTACCAATGGAACAACCAATGTGGACCTTGGCGTTGTGGTTATCACCCCCAATGAAAATCATCCATGCCACATGCACGAACAGCAAGAAGAGTCTTTTTTAGGTATAGAGGGAGAGTGCAATGTTTGGGTTAATGGAGTATTGGTTGTTTTAAAAGTAGGTGATTATTTGGTGTGTGGACCGGGCGATTCACATTTTTTTGAAAACGTTACCGACCAAAATTTTAAAGCCGTTTTTATCAAAGCACCAAGACTTGATTTTAAAGATAGCGTCTATATCGATTGGAAACCGGGTCTTGTGTACGATAAAACAAAGATCATTCAAAACTAATGACAAACGCGTTGATATCTTCATGGCGTTTATAAGTGATTTTCATTCCATGTAAACGCACGACATGCCATGTGATAAAAAGCCCAAAACCTAAGCCTCGTGAACTTTTTTGGCGTTTTCCCTCTAAAAAATACGGTTCACTGTAGCGCTCCAGTGGAAATTCAAGAGGATTTCCACGGTTAGAAATGGTAATCGTGTGGGTATCATTTTGAATAGTGACGAGGCCATCATTAGCATAATTAAGACCATTGTCAAGCAAGTTTTTAATCACTACACCAAAGAGCTCAAAGTCTACATGTAAGGTTATTGGGGTAAGATTGCATGTAATGCGCTCTTTTTTATCGTCTAAAATATCCAGCGCAAAATCAACAATATCTTCGAGCAAATAAGGCTGAATGTCGAGTTTTAGCTCATCCGAACTTAGCTTTTCAATACGAGAAAACTCTTCCAAAAGAGCCTCTTGGCGCGTAAAAACATTTTTTAAGATGGTCGTATAAGTCGCATCTTCGATCATTTCTGAAGCTAATTTACCTTTGGTAATAGGGGTTTTGAGTTCATGCATAATATTGCGTAAAAAAAGTTGACGAGAGTCTCTGAGTGCTTTTATCTTTTGAACTGCACTATCAAACTCGTTGGCGAGAGCTGCTATTTCATCTTTTTTAGTACTTTTACAGGCGATATCATAGTGTCCATCTGCAAAACGAATGACTTGATTGCGCAACTGTTTCAGTGGTAAAATACTACGTAAAATCCCGATATAGAGAAAAATCACAAAAGCGAATATGGCGAGTGGAAAAAGGATTTGAGGGAAAAACTCTTTTTCATAAGGCGTTTGAAATACTAAAGCATCGCCATCTTTGCGTTGCACAATGGTATAGATGCGTTTTCCATAAGGCACACTTTCGATATTTAAACGAAAACGCTCTTCCATTCGTTTAAGCGGAAAAGGTTTGGGAGGACGAGGCTGTGCGAGTATTGCTAGCCTTAATTTTTCGTCTTTTACAAGGACCAATCCCATCTCTTCGAGCTTTTCATGGTCGAGCATCCTTGTCGGCATATCAAAAGCTGAGCGTAAGGCAATATGCGAATAATCATGCATACTCCTTAGATGATTTTCTCTGTCATGGAAGGAAAGTGATAAAAAAATAGCGGCGATTCCTAAAAGCGCTAGAGCAAAAATCACCGAAATACGTGTAATAATCGAATGGTACCATCTCATGCTTGTAGCCTATAACCGATACCTCGCACCGAGTGAATGAGCTTTGGCTCTTTAGAGCTTTCCCCAAGTTTGGTGCGAATACGACTAATGAGAACATCCAAACTACGGCTCTCATTTTCGTCATTCAGCGTGAGTGAACTGTTGATAAGCTCCGCTCTTGAAACAACACAATTGTTCTTTTTAATAAGATGAGCGAGGACTTCGTATTCAGCAGGCGTGAGTGAAAGCGGTGTATTGTTAAAATAGATTATATGAGCGTCTTCTTTGATAGCAAGACTACATGTAAGGATTTCTTCTTCATGGGCAAGGTTACTTTTTTTATAGCGTCTCAAAACACTCATGATGCGGGCATAAAGCTCCTTAGGTTCATAAGGTTTAGGAAGGTAATCATCCGCACCTAATTCTAAGCCAATGATTTTATCTTCTAAATCACTTCTCGCAGATGAGATGATGATGGGGATGTCATTTTTAGCACGTACCTCTTTGCAAATTTCTAAACCATCCATACCTGGCAGCGATAAATCAAGAATGAGGAGATCATATTTTTTTAAACTAAGGGCACTAATACCAAGATAAGGGTCATCATAATTGGTGACCGTGATATTATAGCGTTTTAAAAAGTCGCAAAGAATTTGAGCTAACTCAACATCATCTTCAATCATCAAAAGGTTAGGTTGCATAGCTTTCTCCCTATTATGAGTATAAAGCAAATGATATCCTTACTCTTTGAACGATTTGTTAATACCCATGCCACATAAAAGTTTTTGACCTTCTTCTGTATCAACAATAAAGGTATACAAGTGAATAGGCATAGCATCGCCCTCTTCAGTGGAAATATTTAAGGTGTGTTCTATTTTCCCTTCCAAGAGGCTTAACCTGTCACATTCACTCATCTTATCGGCAGTGTCATGATCAAAAAGTGTATAAGCATTTTTATGTTCCCACATTTGAAAGCCAATATATTTTTTGAAAAAATAATTAATGTAGATAAAGTTACCTTGTGTATCTTTAATATACGCGAGTACTGGGAGATGTTCAACAAAAGAGACAAACATATCTTTATAGATGCGAAGTTTATCTTCGTTAATTTTACGTGCGCTGATATCTCTAATGGTTCCTACCATACGTATAGGAGTATTATTTTGGCCAAAGACAACTTTAGCTCTCGCAGCAATCCAAACGGTTGGTTGTGTATCACGAATGCGGTGTTCTACAAATAAGGCGTTAGTGTGTCCATCAAGGTATCTAGCGAGTACTTCATTGACCAATGCCATATCTTTTGGATGTACTAAATTAAGCCATGAAGCAAGTGATGTAGGGGTATCATGAGGATCATAACCCATAATATGTTTCCATCGAGAAGAGTAAAAAAAGATATCTTTTTGCATATCCCAATCAAAAACACCGTCTTGTGTGCCCTCAATCGCAAGCTCAAGACGCTGTTTTTGAATTAAGAGATTTTCTTTACTCTTATTCCATGAATTTATATCCCAAATGGCTCCTGTAATTCCTAAGATATTGTTGTGTGCATCAAGTAGTGGGGCGCAAAGGATAAGTGATTGCTTTTGAATATGGTTATCGTAGGTCAACGTAACGTTTTGTTCGGCATTTTTAGGTAGTGTGAGCGCTTGCTCAAAAAAGCCTTTTTTGTACGTGCCAAAAGCATGGTTAAATGCTTTATTACCGCCTTCGGTTGAGCCATCTTTATAAAACAGCGCAATAGGGATAGCATTGAAGAGTGTTTCATAAAATAAAGCTTCTTGGGTTGTTGTTTGAATGGTTTGTTTTAGTCTATTTAATGAGCGATAGAGAAAAAGAGTGATAAGCAGTAATAAGACGATTAAGATACAAAGGATTATGATGACTGCCATCGCGTGTCTCCTCTTAAAGAAGTGTCATTGCCAAATCGGCAATGACGACAATTTACAATAGTGTTATTTCAGTATCTCTTTTTCACGAACGATAAAAGGAACACCTTTAATGCCAGCACCTAGGTATTTAAGTTTTAAATCTTCAATACGTTTAACTTCTGCGTCGCTGATTTTTTCAGCGTATTTGATATTCTCATCATAATATTTTCTTAAGATGGCAATTTTTTCTGCATCCGTTTTAACTTTTGCTGTTTCATTATAAATTGAAACAGATTTTTCAAGTGAACTTCGTTCATGAACAGGCGTAAAAATAAGTTTAATGTTATTTGTTTTTAAACGATCTTCAATTCTGGCTAATTCTTGACGGCAATAAGGACACTCTGGGTCTGTAAAGACAACAAGAGTCTCTTTTTTAGGGTCATTGCCAAGTTTGATGATATTTTTCTTATCTTCTTTTTTGTAAAGCTCAGAAAGTTTTTTCTGAAGCTCTGCTGCTTCCATCATCTCTTTGATGCTTCCACCTTGTTTAATGCTGATAACATCAGGAAAGATAAGGTCATCTTTGGTAAAGATACTAATTTTTTGCGTATGCGTACCATCACTTAGATTGAGTGTTACAAAATCCATCCCTGCGATACTCTCAACACTCTTGCGTGAGATAACTTCGATAGAGATATTAGGGACTTGAATCGTCGATTTAAAATGTTCTACAATTTGCGCATCGGTTGCTGCAAATAAAGATGTGTAGAGTAAAGAGGCTAGCCATAAAATGGTTTTTTTCATTCATTTTCCTTATAATGTTGCAAATGTAATCTGCATGAAATATAGGATATTGTACAATAATTTTGGTAATAGTTTGTAAACATAAGGTCATAGTATGCAAGACAATGTCGATAAAATCGCACTTATAAACGAAATTGAAGCACTGATAGAATCTGACCCAAATGCTCCCATTTCTTCATTTTCGATGTTAAAATTTTTAGAAGTAGAGGATTTACTTTCTGTACGAGAGACTTTGTTGCGTTCCAAAGCCAGTCGTTCAGAACAAAACGAAAAATGGTTTGATACATTGTGCAAAAAAGCGTAAAATAGCTCTATTATAGGGTATGAAAGATATGTATTATGACGAAGAAAGTGTAGCTTTTGGCTCACCAAAATAGTAACCTTGGAATTCATCAACGCCAAGGTTATACGCTATTTCGAAAACTTCTTTAGAGTGAACAAACTCTGCAACTGTTTTAATACCTAACTCTTTTGAAAAAAAGACGATGGCTTTAACGAGTTCATAGGATCTTTTTTCGGTATGAATATTTTTAATCAAACTCCCATCAATTTTAATAAAATCAGGTGATAATTCAAAAATATGGCTGAAATTGGAGAAGCCTGTTCCAAAATCATCGATGGCAAAACGCACACCATACGTGCGAAAATCGTGGATAAAAGATTGTAATATTTTATAGTTACGAATACTCTCAGACTCTAAAATTTCAAAAATCAAAAGGTGCCCAATAGCATGTTCTGTGATAAATTTTTTGAGCTCATCGTGTAGTGGTTCATTTAAAATATCTTGATAGCTTAAATTGACGCTGATAGGGATATGTTGTGAGGCACATACAGCAAAACTTTGCATAAGAGTCATCTTGGAAATTTGATTGTAATGGCGTGTTTTGGAAGCAAGGTCTAAAAAGAAGGAGGGAGATGTATAGGTTATATTTCCCTCGCTATTCTCTTTGAGCCGCATTAATGCTTCGTATTTGATAATCGTTTGATTGCGATCAACGATAGGTTGAAAAAAAGGTATAAAACACTCTTTTTCAATACCTTGAATAATTCTTTTTTTCCACTGCGTACTATGGCGTATCTCTGTTATAGCATCAAAAGTTTTATCGTAAAAAACGTATTCAACATGAAGTTCTTTTGCTTTATTAAGCGCGATATCAGCCGTACCAAAAGTATTTTCTTTTTCAAAGGATATTCCCGCACTCAAGTCCAAATAGATAAAGTCCTCAATGGCAACAATATACATTTTCTTGTTTTCAATCGTTTGGAACAATTTCTCAAGAAGAGATATACATTGGGCTTGGTTGGCGTCTACATTATCTTTATAGAGTACAAATTCATCTCCAGCAATGCGGTAAACGCGAAAATGATGTGATGCTGCAAAGATTTTAAGTGTGTTAGCTAGGGCAAGCAAAACGTCATTACCAACTTCGACACCATAAAGTTCGTTAATGGTGCGAAAAGCATTAATGTTGAGAAGAATCATCGCAGGATTTTGTGCATGTTCAAGTTCTCTTAAGAGTGAAAATCGATTGTGAAGTTTTGTCAGCGCATCAATGTAGAGTTTATTTTCTAGCTCTTTGTAAAGGTTGATAATGTGTCCGATGATTTTATAAATAACAAAAGAGACGATGCATGCAGTAATCATTATGAGGAGCGCTTCAAAAATAGTATACAGGTGCGATTGATGAGCATTTTTTATTTTAGTAGCAGTGAGTTCTTGTGTGTCCGCAAGAATAATCTGATTGATTTTGGCTTCAATCTCTTCAAAGGTTGAGGAGATATTGGCATTGAACCCTCTTATTTTTTGGGCAAGGGCTTGTTGCTCGCCTACATTTTTGAGCTCAAAAAGAGTATCCCTTTGCTCTAGCAGCAAAGAAAGGTTATCCAAGATAGACACAATATGTGTTAGCTGGATTTCTAATTTAGCATTTTGGGCAGAGCTATCTAAGTCTATGGTTGTGTTTTGATAAGGAATATTTATGGTTTGTTGGTATTTTTTTGAGAGCTCTTTTTCAAAAAGTCCGCCATTGTTGGCTACAAAAAGATGCTCTTGTGTAAGGTCTAACAGTTGTCTGATTTCTAAGATTGTAGCAGCTCTTTCTGTTTTGTTTTTAGTAGCAGCAGTGAGTTCTAAAAGTAAAAGATGCAATGAAGTGATATCTTCTAAGATGTAGCGATTGATATCAACTTTTGTTTTAAGATGTTCTTCATGTTGATCTAAAAGAGCTGTGAAGTGAAGAAATGTCATATGGGTACCAACGGATAAGACAATACTGATAACAAAGCAAAGGATTAAAATAACAATATAGTTAAATAAAACTTTGTGTATCAGATGTCTCATCAGTTTTCCTAGTGTTAAATGGTTGTTAATACCCTTCGCGTTCCCTCTTTTTTGATATCATCAAAGTTATCCAGATAATCCAAATAGGCTACTAAATACTTTCGGCTAATATCAAAATGTTCACGAAATGATTTAATATCAATGCCATTTTCATGTCGCATAATTGTGCGGATTTTGGTAATCATCTCACTTAATGCATTGGCACTGACAAAGATATTGTGTTCTAGTCTTACAATTTTTCGAGCTTTTGTTAAACTTTTAAGGGCATCATCTCCCATTTTGCGATCAATATCCAAAGTATCATAGATATTATAAGGAGCTTCAGGTGTAAACCCAGCTTGAGTAATGATGCTAAAAATCTTATCTTCAATCAATTTATGAATATTGTCAATCTCAACATAAGCATTTTTATAGATGCCTGTTTCATAAGCTAGTATGCCATCATTGCATAAAGATTGTAAAACACTTTCAATAAACTGTGCACTTGCCCATTTGAGTTTTAAAGATAACGAGTTTGCGGAGAGAAGGGCATAAGCATTTTTGGAATAGATTGTTTTAATGATGCTTTGAAGTTCTATTTTTGTCTCCAATGGATAGAGAACAAGATCTTTCTCATCGACAAAAATCTGATCGATACTCTGAGCAATACTAAGGGCGACATCATGGTTGATACCAAAGCGTTGATTGGACGAAATGATTCCAAAGCCACGCTTATGCATCTCTACTAAAATCGTAAAAGCTGTTTTAAAATCTTTGGTATTGAGTGCTCTTAAAAGCTCCAACTTTACTCTTTTTTTCATTGGGTCGTTGATAGGGTTTAAAATACGCCCACCACCAATGGTTCGCCCTGAAGAACAGATAATAAAAGGCTCATCATAGACCAAAAAGAGCGTTTTGTTGAATTGTAGTTTTGCAAAACCACTGTGAAGCTCATCCTCTGCTTCATAAAACAAGATACGTGCTTCTGTTTGTTTGGTACCGACAAATAAGTTGACTTTGGAGTTATGTTTTAAAGCATGTCCTCCAATGCTTTCAATCCATACATCCGCTGCATCAAATCCTCGGATATAGCCTTTTTTGCAAAGCAAAGCCCCTTTTTCAAAAGCTGTTTTTTGCGCATTTTGAAGGTTGATAGCGGTACGCTGAGAGCAAAGTGCGAAAGGAACATCGTGGTCATGGACTTGGAGATTGCGGACAATAAACTCTTTTTCAAGCTCTGGAGCAAAGAGTTTTTCCCCTACTTTGATAGTACCATCCAGCACGGTACCTGTCACAACGGTTCCTGCCCCCGCAATTGAAAAAGAGCGATCAACATAATATCGGAAAAGGCCATTACTCTGCTTTTCAATCGATGGAAGTGCAAAAAGAGCCTCTTTTAATGTGTTGATCGAAGCTTGATCGTAAATGCTGACAGGGATAATTTGATGGAGATGCACATTACGTAACGTTTTAAAATGCTCTTTTATCTCAAATTCTCGAAGTTCTAAACTCTCTTGAGTTGCTAAATCTTTTTTAGTCAGAGCAATGATAATATTTTTAACATGTAAAAGGTTGAGAATTTCTAAATGCTCTTTGGTTTGAGGCATAATACCTTCGTTAGCATCAATGACTACCATACTCGCATCAAATCCAAAGGCACCTGCTATCATGTTTTTAAGCAATTTTTCATGACCTGGGACATCGA
>JAQUVE010000106.1 GCA_028693565.1 Sulfurospirillaceae bacterium
TAAAAAATAACGAATTGAAGCAAAGCCAAATACGCCTGCTTGTTCGCATGCATCTATGTGTTCTTGACTGATAATGCCACCTAAGGCAAAACAGTTAAGAGTGATTTTATCATTAATTTCTTTTAACTTCTCTAAACCAAGCGGTTTTCCTTTGTTCGGTGTAGCAAAAATTGGGCTTATACTCACAGCGTCAGCACCAAAATATTGAGCTTTTAAAGCATCTTCTAAGCTGTGGGCACTGTATATGACTTCCAATCCCTTTGTTTTAGCGGTTACAATATCATCTATAGCATTTGAGGGTAAATGGATTCCATCAAAATTTAATGCTACGGCTAAATCGAGATGCGTGTGTAAGTAAAGTTTTTGATCAGCAAATAAAGAACGATTTTCACTGATTATCGTTGCTAAATCCTGATAATTAGATGTCACTTTATCGCGAATACAAATATAATGTATTGGTTTTTGTTTGCTTATAGATAAAAGTGTTTCTAAAAATTGTTGTGGTTTAGAGGTATAATATTTGGGATCAGTAATGAGATAGTGTTTCATCGGGAAGATTCTGTGTCAGTTTTTCCATTAATTTTGTTTGCTTTTTTAACTCTTCAAGTTTTTCAATTTGTATTTGTGCTACCTCAAAAACGACAACAAAGAAAAATCCCATTAAAAAAAGAAAAATTGCTATTAAGGAAGCTGTGAGAAACCCAAAAGGATAAAAGAGCAAAAACGCATATAATCCACCCAAAATTGCAAGGGCCCATGAGGCACCTTGCAATAAACTGAGTATTTTTTCAAAAAGTGTTCGATTATAAATCAAACGATTCTACTTTTAATGCTCTTCACTAATAAGAACAGCACCTGCAAGATAAACATAAGTTAAGATCATAAAAATAAATGTTTGCAAAATAGCTGAAAATGTTAGTAATGCATAAGCTGGAAGCGGAGCAACATAAGGTGCTAACATCAAAATAACAGCAAGGAAAAGATCATCACCTTTGATATTACCAAATAGACGAAATGACAATGAAATAATGCGTGAAAGATGCGAAACTACTTCAATAGGAAACATAAGTGGTGCCAAAATTTTTAAAGGGCCCATAAAATGTCCAAAATAATGAATCACTCCATTAACACGAATACCTTCAAAATTATAATAGGTAAAAACAATAAGCGCTAAAGCTAATGTCATATTGAGATTTCCAGATGGAGACTCAAAACCAGGAATAATACCTACAAAGTTTGCAAAAAAGACCATCAAACCTAACGTGGCAACTAAGGGTAAATATTTGCGCGCCAAATCTTCACCAATAACGTCTCTTCCCATAGCAATAATACCCTCAAGATACGCTTCCATAAGGTTTTGAACGCCACTTGGTACCAGTTGCATCTTTGACGTTGCAAGTTTTGCTAGTATGAGTACAATTGCACCAACAAGTAAAATATGTGATACAAAAATAAAGCCATGCGTATGGTTTATAAGACCTAAAAATGTAAAAATTTCATTCATTACACTTTTCCTTCGTCATTAAATTTTGGAGATTTTACTGTTAATTCAATTAATACTTGATTAAAAGAGATTTTTCAGCTCTGTTTACGTAGTTCACTTACTTGTTTTCCACCTATTCCCCAATTGTCTGTATCGACTTCTTCAATGACAACGACAGTTGTTGCAGGGTTTTTACCTAAAACTTCTACCAAAAGATTAGTAGCACCTTGTATTAGTTGCTGCTTTTGCTCTTTTGTAGCACCTTCTTTAGTGATTTTTATATTAATGTATGGCATTTTCATCCTTTTTTAATTCTATGCCTTCTTCTACAGCCACAATAGTATCTGATACGTTTTTGCCTAAAATTTCTGCTAAAATAGTTTTGGTTGCTTTAATGATTTTTTCTTTTTGTTCTTCTGTAGCACCTTCTTTAGTAATTTTAATACTAGCGTAAAACTTTTCTTGCTCTTTTTTCAACAAAATCTCGTTGGCTCTTTGAAGTGCCTCATCAATATTACTCGTAATATTTTTAAGACCAATTATATTAGTAAAACCAAAACGTTCTAACTTTTGTATTAACCTTGAACTAACCCCTGAGAGAACTAATTGTGTATTTGCTTTTTTACAAAGTACATAAAACTCTTCTAATGCATGAAATCCAGTTGCATCCATCATTGGAACATTTCGCATCCTTAAAATAAAAACCTCTGGTGAAGATTTTACAAAACTTAGTACTTCTTTTAACTTATCAGCAACACCAAAGAAAAATGGTCCATTAATTTCATAAACTTCTACATTTGAAGGTATGACTCTATTCGCAAGAGCGTAGGCATCAGGTTGTGAAGAAATATCTTCATCCTCAAACGAGATAGTAAAATTTTGTTTTGTATCTTTAACGTCAATAACCGCACTCATACGCTTGATAAAAAGCAATGCTGCAAACATAATACCCATTTGTACCCCTGTATTGAGATCAATCAATACAGTAAGAAGAAAAGTAACAAACAAAACTATTTTATCATTCCTTTCTGATTTGAGGGCAATAGCTTTAAAATGATGAAACTCACTCATATTCCATGCAACAATAACTAAAATTGCCGCCAAAGAGGCAAGTGGAATCAATAAAATTAATTTAGAAAATAAAAACATAAATACAAGTAACATTAAAGCGTGAATTATGCCAGAAATGGGACTAAATGCACCTGCTTTAATATTGGTTGCTGTCCTTGCTATCGCTCCTGTAGCGGCAATTCCTCCAAAAATTGGCGCTACAATATTGGCAATACCTTGTGCTATTAACTCTTTATTGGAATGATGTTTATCACCCGTAATACCATCTGCTACAACACATGAAAGCAACGATTCAATCGCTACAAGTAAAGAAATGGTAATCGCGGCTGGGAATACTGCTCTTATCTTTTCAAGTGAAAAAGGAGGGAATGTTGGATTTGGAAGCGTAGAAGGGATAGAACCAAACTTTGAACCAATGGTTTCAACAGGCAATCCAAAAATGTAAACTACAAATGAAGAAGCAGCAATAACTACAATAGGTGCTGGGATTTTAGGAAAAAGGTAACGTAGTCTTATGAGTAATACCACACTAACCACACCAATAGCAATCGCATAATAATTAAGTTGGCCTATATAAGTGCCATAAAGCAACCATTGTTCTGTAAACTCGGCTGGCATCTTTTGAATTGGGAAGCCAAAAAAATCTTTGACTTGTGAAGAAAAGATAATCAAAGCAATACCTGCTGTAAACCCTACAGTAACAGGATAAGGTATGAATTTAATGATATTACCTAGCTTAAAAAAACCCATTAGCATCAATATAAAACCTGCCATAATAGTGGCAAGCACCAATCCATCATAACCATGTTTTAAAATAACCGCATATAAAACAACAACAAACGCTCCTGTAGGACCCCCAATTTGATACCTGCTACCACCTAAAAAAGAGATAAGAAATCCAGCGATAACCGCTGTAAATATACCTTTTTCTGGGCTCACACCACTGGCGATAGCAAAGGCCATAGCCAGTGGTAATGCTATGATAGCAACAGTAGCTCCAGCCATAAAATCTGATGATAAATTTGAAAGACTATAACCATTTTTTACAATAGCAATACTTCGTGGTAGCCAATAGTTAAATTTCAATACAACTCTCCCATAATTCTAACTAGTATGTAGGAATGAAAATTGATACATAGAATAAGAAGTTTTTAGAATAAAATAGTATACCTATGCAACTTTACATATACTTAATAAGATGACGCAATATTTTATCGTACACAAGTAACTTATTTCACTATGGTGTCTAATAAAATTTTCTAAACTATTGATTATGTTTGTTTCTTTTTAGCTGCTTCATTTTAAGCAAAGACTCCAGAAAATCAGTTTAAATGAAATCTTAATAAAATAGTGATACCATCATTTTCGGGGAAATTTCAGAAGAAGGATTATTGAAAACTATGCTTTTTTTAGTCTCTATTTGTTGTATTCTGGGTGCTGGGATTTTACCATTTTTTTGGGCATCTACACAACCCATATTATCTGATAAATTTTCAACAACGATGCATATTATTGGAAGTTTATCTGGATTAATTTTTGTTTTTATTCAAATCTCATATCAGTCCACTATCCAATATATGTTACCATTACAAACTATGTTTGGCACTTTTTCTGTTCGTTTTGATACCATGAGTATGCTTTTTTTAATTCCTATTTATATCATAAGCGCTATGAGTTCTCTTTACAGTATCTCCTATTGGCCAACCCTTACAAAAGGTCTATCAGTATCTCTAAAGTATCGTCTGTACCTCTCATTTTTTACGCTATTTATGCTTCTTCTAGTAATTGCTGATAATTTTATTATGTTTTTGATATGTTGGGAAATTATGTCTTTACTAGCTTATTTTTTGATTACCATTGATGAATTCAATGATGAATCTCAAAGTGCTGGGTACCTGTATATTATTGCGACACATTCTGGTGTTATTGCCCTTTTTGGCATGTTTGCCATCCTTCAAACACACTTTGGCTTTTATGATTTCTCTTCAGCCATAGGGAATGTCAATGTAAACTTAGATTTTGCCAGTGCTATTTTTTTATTAGGCTTGTTTGGATTTGGCATTAAAGCGGGTATTTTTCCTCTCTACTTTTGGCTTCCAAATGCTCACGCTTCAGCTCCAGTTGCCGTCTCTGCGCTTCTATCTGGTGTTATGATTAAAATGGGGATTTATGGGATTGTACGTGTCATTTCTTTTTTTATATCTATCCCACATTGGTGGGGTTGGCTTGTTTTTGGGCTGGGTATCATTTCGGGAATTTTAGGAGTCGTTTACGCTATTGCACAGCATGATATTAAAAAACTTTTGGCTTACCATAGCATTGAAAATATTGGCATTATTGTCATTGGAGTTGGATTAGCTATGTTGGGAAAAAGTTATCATAATGACATACTGATTCTTTTTGGCTTAGCAGGTGCACTTTTTCATATTATCAATCATTCACTTTTTAAACCCCTACTCTTTTACAGCGCTGGCTCCATGATAGAAAAATACCACACTAGAAATATTAGCCACTATGGTGGTATTATTAAAGTTCAACCACTTACGGCATTATTCTTTCTGATTGGTGCGGTTGCCATTAGTGGATTACCTCCTTTTAATGGCTTTGCAAGTGAATGGTTGCTTTATTTAGGTATGTTTAAAAGCTTGCTTTCAACACAAAATGCACTGCTACCAGTGATTGGAGGAGTACTCGCACTTTCTGTGATCGGAGGATTAGCATTAGCATGCTTTGTTAAAGTTTTTGGCATCTCATTTTTGGGAAAACCTCGTCACATTGAACTCTCAAATATCAAAGAATCTGCATGGCCCATGCTTTTACCTATGGCAATTTTGTCTGTTATCTGTTTTATTTTAGGTGTATTTCCTTTTGTAGTGGAAGAGCTTCTTTCTCGTATCGTACTTATTTTTAATCATCAGCCAATCAACTTCAAGCTTGAAGCCATGACAGATCTATCGTACGCTTATATGTGGTTTTTTAGTCTATTTGCTCTTATAGCAGGCATACTTTTTTATACTTTCAGAGACAAAATTCAAATGAATATTGATACATGGGCATGTGCTTTCCCTTATGGTTCATCCAAAATACAATACACACCAGCATCCTTAGCCGAGATGATTATGGGACTTTTTAGCTGGACACTAAAAAGTCGACATAATGAACTTTCCGTTAAAGGAATCTTTGTCAAGAAGTACCAATACTACCTGCACCAAAATGATAAAATCATCTATTTCTTAATCAAAACAACCGATGCTTTTCTTGTTTATGCTTCTAAAATAAGAACACTAATCCATAATGGTTATATGGGTATTTATGTACTCTATATCTTTACAGCGCTAATTATTATGCTCTTATACGTCGGACAATGAAATGTTTGATATAGTGCATATTGTATTGACGCTTTTACTTTTTTTAGTTCTCTCAATTCTCAATATGGGAATTATTATAAAAGTAAAAGCTTTTTTTGGAGGTAGGTGTGGAGCACCTGTACTGCAAAAAATGTACGACCTTATTAAGCTTATTCAAAAATCTATTAAACTTAGTACAACAACTTCTTGGATATTTTTTGCGGGCCCTCTTCTTGCTTTAATTGTGCCTTTTTTTGCTTTTTTCTTTTTACCATTCGCTTCTATTCCTCCGATTATTAGCTTTGAGGGAGATTTTTTACTGTTTGTTTATCTATTTGGATTATTACGATTTTTTACAACCTCATCAGCACTTGACACCTCTTCTAGTTTTGAAGGGATGGGAACAGCTAGAGAACTAACTTTTTCATTTTTAATCGAACCTATCTTATTTGTTTGTTTGATTATTTTGGCAAAAGGTACCTCTTCCTTAACACTTTTTGGCTTCTTTGGTTATCATATTTTAGACGCATGGCAAGACTACAGTACCATTTTTGGCATTGTTGTTGTCTGTTTCTTGGTTATTTTACTGGTAGAAAATTCTCGTATTCCTTTTGATGATCCAGCAACACACCTTGAACTTACAATGATTCATGAAGCCATGGTATTGGATCACAGTGGACCACTTCTAGCCGCCATTCTCTTAGGTGGTGCGATGAAATTTACAGTTTATGCTGTCTTGATTGTTGATTTGGTTATCCCTTTTAAAACAGGGATTTTATTTTATGATACGCTCATCGCAATCGCAGGAGTTTTGGGAGTTGGAGTCATCGTTGGCATTATTGAATCGGTAATGGCGAGACTGCAACTTATTTCTATTAAAAAGGTTCTCCTTGGAACCTTAATTGTCTCTTTGTTTGGCATTATTTTGATTACGAGGTAGGTTTTGATGAACGCTTCTACCATTAACACGATTTTACTTCTTGTTGTTCTTATTAATATGTTTATTATGGGAAGCAATAGAATCATTACTGCTATTAAAGCCGTTGCACTACAAGGAATTATCTTAGCATTATTAGCATTTTTTTCAGAGGAATTCACAACCAAAGGCACTATTCTTTTCATCATTATCGTATCCATTAAAGGGTTTATCATTCCTCTTTTACTCATTCATGCAACCAAATTTGCTAATATCAATCAAGAGATGAAACCTCTTATCGGCTATATGCCAACGATGTTTATTGATGCCTTATCTGTCTTCTTATCTTTTTTTATTTCACAAAAACTTCCTCTTCTACCTTCCCATCAAGAGACGATTATCGTGCCTGTTTTTTTTGCGACACTGATGTCTGGTATGATTCTTATCATTGCAAGGCAAAAGGCCATTACTCAAGTTATTGGTTATCTGATGATGGAAAATGGTGTTTATATCTTAAGCTCCATGCTTACAGGTTCAGTTACGTTTTTAGCTGAAATTGGTGTTTTATTGGATGTTTTAGCTGGCGTTTTCATTATGGGAATTATGTTAAACCATATTTCAACAACTTTTGAAAAAGGTGATGTAGGTAAGCTTACATCATTACGGGAGTAACGCCATGATTCTTTTAGTTCTTTGTATCTTTGTGATTAGTCTTTCAATAGGAATTATTCTGATAGCAAAATCAAATAATCTGCGTGCCTATACCGTTTTTGCCGTTGCTCTCTTTCACTTTGGCTTAAGTATTTATCTCTTATCATCACACGTCTTAGATATTGATGCCTTATCAAAATTAATTCTCATCACTCTTAGTATTCTCTATCTTGGTATTACATTTCACGGGATTGCATACTTTTCTAGATGCCAATTTACTAACAACAATAAAATAGTTACTTTTAGCCTTATCATCTTTATAGTCTTCGCAACGCTCATGATTATAGCAAACGACCTTATCAGCATGTGGATTTTTTTAGAAACAGCCTCTTTAGCATGTACCCCATTGATTTATTACAATGAAAATAAAGCTTCTATTGAAGCAACATGGAAATACCTTTTTCTGTGTTCTATTGGCATTGTTTTAGCACTTATTGGAATGTTATTTATCTCATACTCAGCCATTATCGTAGGTGCAAGTGATACATCATTATCCTTTAGCAATATCCTGTTAAATGATAAAACATTTAACCAAACTTGGCTCAAAATTTCCTTTGTTTTTATGTTTATAGGATTTGCTACAAAAACAGGACTTTTTCCTCTTCATTCATGGAAAGCAGATGCTTACAGTGTAGAACCAGGCATTTTTGGAGCTCTAATGGCGGGGGGCGTGACTTCTATTTCTTGGCTTGCACTGATGCGACTTATTCAAATTATGAATGCCGCTGGTGAATCTACACTAGTGCACTCTGTTCTTATCTTTTTTGGCATAATTTCTATACTTTTTGCCTCTATCTCTATGTTTAATCAATTGGATATTAAAAAAATATTGGCTTATTCGAGTATTGAGCACATGGGCATTATCGCGCTTGGTCTAGGCGTTGGAGGAATAGGTATCTTTGGAGCGCTTTTTCATATCTTCAATAACGCTCTACTTAAAGGTGGTATTTTTATTGCCGTAGGTAATATTCGTAGAGCTTATGGTCAAAAAACAACGGAGTTTATTAGAGGGGCGATACATAAAATTCCTATCTCAGGTACGCTTTTTTTGGTAGCTTTTCTAGCTATTATTGGTACACCTCCTTTTGGTTCTTTTTTTAGTTTATTTGCGATTATACAAGGCAGCATTGCCCACTCCCTTATTATCTCTCTTCTTTTTTTATTAGGATTAATGCTCGTATTCATGGGAATGGGTAAAACCATTTTTAATGCTTCAAAAGGGATACCACAAACAATTGAAACAGGATATAAAGATACAATTGGTATGTATCTCTCACCTTTAGCCTTTCTGTGTATTGTTCTCATGATGGGTCTTAGTATGCCTGATATTTTCAAAAAGCTCCTTATGGATGCTGTTTTGGTATTGGAGGCTAATCTATGAATCAAGGTTTGCTCTTTACGTGTAATCCTTCATGGGGAGCAATCAAAGATATCCCTAACGTAACAGAAGAAGAATTTTGGGATAATATACTGGAAAATATTACCAATAATAATTTTCGTGTTTTATCTCTTTTTTGTACTTCCATTGAGGATACGTTACACATAATATGCCTCTTAGGAAATGATTTTACCTCTTTATTAAAAATTTCAAAATTTAAATTAATAACTCAACTTTCGCACATAAAACCTAGCTCCTTTTTAGTGTAAGCTCCGATAATAGCGATAATCTGGTGTAATTCTTTATTCATCTTGAGATTATCGTTGATATTGGCTATGTTGGTGAGGATT
>JAQUVE010000008.1 GCA_028693565.1 Sulfurospirillaceae bacterium
TAAAGCAACAACGATTGGTGGCTTTTTAACAAAGCTCAAACTTTTCATCACCGCTTATGCTATCAATTGCTTTTTGAAGCTTGGTGATGACAAAAAAGCTTTACTGTTTAACTAGCAGTTTGAGTTAAATAAATCCTTTGTAATTTTTGATAAACTGTTTTATGCCCTCTTGTGCAAAAAAAGCTTCATCCCAAAGTTTATGGTCAATAATATTAAAGTATTGTTCTTTAAGTACATAGACTTCGATAGGAATACTTTGGTGGTCTTCCAACAAAGCTTCCAGGCTTCTACGTTCATAAAAGATGCCCTCAAACTCATCTAAAATTTTCATATCTTCATCGATTATATCGAAATAAACAACGCCTTGAACACTTTCATCAGCTGGAAAAATTACAGGATAAACATCATTGAGAACACACCGTCGTGCATAGCCATTGAGTGTTGCTTTGCGTGAGTGATACTCTCCTTTGACCAGCTTCTCCCAAACATCATTGAACATTAAAGAACCATAGGTTAATAAATTTGCCATCTTATCTCCTTTGATAAAATAATAGCACGCTTTTGGGTTCATGAGATGTTTAAAAATAGACCAAAATGGTATAATAAAGCACTAAGACTTTAAGGAAGTGCGCATGGAGATGAAACGTACAAGCAATGCAGATATCCATTTTCAGATTTTGACTCAACACCTTGATCAAGAACTCAATGCACGTTACGGTGCGCTTCAAAGTAGCTATGATAAACATAATGTGATCGTTCCCATAGAGACAGCATTGGTAGGCTTTGATGAAACAATGCCCGTTGCATGTGGGTGTTTTAAAGTGATTGATGATAAAACTGTAGAGATTAAGAGAATGTTTGTTTTATCTGAATATCGCAGACAAGGCATTTCAACACAGATGTTACATGCGCTAGAACAATGGGCCATTTCTTTAGGCTATTGTATGGCACGCCTTGAAACAGGGAAAAGACAACCAGAGGCGATTGGGTTGTATCAAAAATATGGCTATGAGATTATTGATAATTTTGAGCCTTATAGGGGTATTGACAATAGCGTATGTATGCAAAAAACATTAAGGAGCGAATGATGGCGCAGTGTAGTATTGATACTCCTTTGGGACGAGTGATCGCTACGTCGGATGAGGTAGGTATATGCGCACTTGATTTTGACACTACAGTGTTAGTTAAAGAAGAGAGTGATAAACATCTTGAACAACTTAAGCATGAATTGAAAGAGTATTTTTTAGGTAAGCGCACTACATTTGAAGTGAGCATCCATCCTACAGGTACACTGTTTCAATTAAGTGTTTGGAATGTTTTATGTACGATTCCTTATGGGCATACCATTTCGTACAGTGAAGAGGCAAAACTGTTAAACCATCCTAAAGCAACACGAGCCGTTGCTAATGCCAATGGGAAAAATCCACTTCCTATTATTATTCCATGTCATAGAGTCATTGCTAAAGATCACAGCTTGGGTGGATATAGCGGTGGATTGTGGCGCAAAGAGATACTTCTTGATTTAGAAAAGCAACGATGAAAGTAGTGATAACGATAGATTCATTTAAAGGTTGTCTTAGCTCTTATGCTCTTTCAGAGTGTGTGAGAGAAGGTATCAAAGCCGTCTATCCTAATGCTGTTATTAAGGCGTTTGAAGTGGCCGATGGAGGCGAGGGAACCGTACAGGCAATGGTCAATAATACCCATGGAAAAATCGTTACGTGTAAAGTGCATGATCCCTTAATGAACCTTATAGATGCACAGTATGGTATTTTAGGTGATGGCAAAACTGCTATCATTGAGATGGCCGCGGCCGCGGGACTTCCTCTCGTTCCTCCACACCTACGTAATCCAAGAATTGCAACAACTTTTGGCGTAGGTGAACTCATCAAAGATGCTTTGGAAAAAGGGTGTCGAGATTTTATCGTAGGCATTGGTGGCAGTGCGACCAATGATGCGGGACTTGGGATGTTACAAGCTTTAGGATTTCATTTTTTGGATGATATGGGCAAGGATGTTGGTTTAGGCGGTGACGCCTTGGGTAATATTGTACGCATTGAGGGTGCGATGGCACTTTCTGCTCTCAAAGAGAGTCGTTTTACCATCGCATGTGACGTTGATAATCCGATGTATGGTGAGCGAGGTGCAGCACATATCTATGGCAAACAAAAAGGTGCAAATAGTGAAGATGTACTTATCTTAGATGCCAATGTTAAACATTTTACAGAGGTGATTGAACAGCAATTGCATAAAAATGTCGCTCACATAGCAGGTTCTGGTGCCGCAGGTGCTTTGGGTGGCGGTTTTCTAGCCTTTTTAAATGCAACACTGCAACCAGGCATTGATATTATCTTAGATACCATTCATTTTGAAGAACACATCAAAGATGCTCAGTTTGTCATAACAGGTGAAGGAAAAATCGACGCACAATCAGCGATGGGAAAAGTCATCAGTGGGATTGCCAAACGATGTATAAAGCACGAAGTTCCTCTTTTGGCTTTTGCAGGGCATGTTGAACAGAGTGCTAAAGCCTTGCATACGTATGGCGTTACGGCACTTTTTTCAATCATTCATGCTCCGATAAGTCTTGAAGAAGCGATGTGTGAAGATACAACAAAAGTTTTAATGAAACAAGCTGTTGAAGAGGTTTTTAGAGTGATCAAAGTAGCTTCTCTAAAAAACAATCCAGTGTTAGAGTGTAAAGAATCAAAATAAGAAAGAATTTAATGAAACATTCAGAACTGGTTAAAATAACCGAATACCTCCAGCAATTTAAAAAAATATCCTCCATCTCACGTGCAGATGATAATGTGCTTAAAATCTATTTTGAGCGAGGCTTACCTTTGTTTGTGGATTTGAGCCGTAATGATTCGTATGTTTTTATCAAAGAAGATTTTAAACGCTCTAAACTTTATAATGCTCCCTTTGATGTTATTCTCTCAAAGCGTTTTGCCAACAGTGCTTTAGAAGTGGTTGAAGTAGAGGCGGGCAACCGCATTTTACGTTTGCGTGCTTTGGCAAGTTCTAGTTATAAAGCGCAACGTACCATCTTACAACTTGAATTTACAGGGCGCAACACCAATGCTATCATTTTAGATGATGAAGGCATTGTATTAGAAGCACTTCGTCATATTGATGCAAGTGTTAGTTTTCGCAGTGTTAAAGTAGGTGAGCCTCTAGTTGCATTGCCTCCACGAGAACTTAAAGAAAAGTCTTTTGAGATGCAAGGATGCATTGAAGAGCATCTAGCATTGGCCTATCAAAAACGTTTGCAAGTGAGGCTTACAGATAGTAAAACACAAAAAATAGCCCTTATTAGCAAGAAGATAGAGAAACTTATAGCACATATCAACATATTGGAAAATGAGGCTGAACTTTATGTCCAGAGTGATATCGCTAATCATCACGGTACGCTAGTGCTTGCTAATTTACAGCATATCAAGGGATACCAAGAGTCTGTAAATATAGTGGATTTTGAAGGTAATGACATTGAAATTCCATTGCCCAAAGAGGCACAAACCCCTCAAATGGCGGCCAATATACTTTTTAAAAAGTCTAAAAAGTTACGCCAAAAAGCGCTTTCTGTGCATCGACAAAAAGAAAATTTAGAGGAGAAAAAGCTCTTTTTAGAACGCTTGTGTGAAATGGTGCACAGTTGTGTCGATGAGGAAGAACTTAATATCTTCGTGCCAAAACAACGTCAAAGTAAACAAAAAAATGATGATAGTTTGTATTATGAAACCTTTTTTCTTGAGGGCTATAAAATTATGCTTGGCAAAAATGAAAAAGGTAATATCACCTTACTCAAAGAAGCCAAAAAAAGTGATATTTGGTTACACATCAAAGAAATGCCTTCAGCTCATGTTATCATTAGGACGGAAAAACAAAATATTCCCGAACCCGTTTTACTTTTTGCCGCAAAGCTATGCGTAAATTTTAGCGTCTCTCAAAAAGGTGGCTATTTGGTCGATTATACTCCACGTAAAAACGTTAAACCTTTTGATGGAGCGAATGTTGCTTATGAAGTGTATCAAACACTGAAAATTTATAAAGAGTAGCGACGTATTTCTGGCTTTCAAGAGCCAAGCTTTAGCGCCTAGAGCAACGTAGCTTTTTGGGCTTTGCCTAAGAAGCGTGTAAAGATGAAAAAGGAGCCTCTCATGCCCGTTGGTCCTATTGGTAGTGTGATTTATGCCAATCAACTCACGACACTTCAAGCTTCCAAACAAGGTGATTATCAAAATAGAGTTGACATACAAAATGCTGCTGCGGCAGCTTTACTTAACGAAAAAGAAGATGAAATTCAAGAGGTGAGGCCCACTGAGGAAACGTATCGTATTGATCCTGAAAATGAACATGAAAAACAAAAGCGTGATGAAGAGAGTGGCGAAAAAGAAGAAGAGATACGTCAAGAAAAGCATGCGCATACGCAAGACGATGAAGAACCTACCCATTTAGGCTTACTAGACATTAAAGCTTAAACTCACATTTGCTTTGCTATTATTTTAAAAATTACATGAAGAGTAAAGCATGAACCTCAAAGCACTAATTGAATCCAATAAACAACGTGTCCTCACTGGTCTTGCCATGATTGCATTTGCTGCGGTTGTCGCCTTTTTAGACAATGGTTTTCTTACATGGGCCATTTTAGGAGTGATGTATCTTTTTGCATTTTATGAATCTATGAATCTTTTTGGTGTTAAAGACAATAAACTTTTTGTCTATGCGGTCGCATTGTGGCTTTGCGCTTATGTTTACCCAAATCCAGATGATTTAATTTATTTAATGCTTATCATCTCTTTAGCCATTATGGCGTATACAAAACAGATCAATTATGCCATGCTTGCGCCACTTTTGTATCCTTCTATTCCGATGCTCTTTATGTATACGTTATACCATGATTTTGGCATGAATATTTTATTGTGGCTGGTGATCGTAGTAGCACTGACTGACACAGGGGCTTACTTTGTAGGTAAAAGTATCGGTAAAACACCTTTTTCTCCCACGTCACCCAATAAAACGCTAGAAGGGGTTTTAGGTGGAGTCATTATCGCTAGTATTGCTGGGTTTTTAGTCGGCAATTTTTTCGTTTCTGTATGGCTTGCTCTTTTCATCTCTGTGATTGTTTCGGTCACTTCAGTTTTTGGTGATTTATTTGAGAGTTTACTCAAACGAGAAGCGGATGTTAAAGATAGTGGTACTCTTTTCCCTGGTCATGGAGGGATGTTAGATCGTTTGGATGGTTATTTATTTAGTGTGATTGTGATGGTTATCTTACTTAGAGGGCTTGCTTAAGTGGTCATACTTGGTAGTACTGGCTCAATTGGAGTCAATGCTTTAGCGATTGCAAAACGGTTTAATCTGCATGTGGAAGCATTGGTAGCAGGTAAAAATATCGCTCTTTTAAATGAGCAAATTAAAGCATTTAATCCCACATGTGTTTGTATTGCGGATGAAGCAGATAAATCCTTGGTTAATCATAACCGTGTTTATGTTGGCAACGCAGGTATTTTAGAGATTCTTAATCGCTCAATGAGTGATATTGTCGTGAATGCACTTGTAGGCTTTGTTGGGCTTGCTCCAAGCATTGAGACTTTAAGGTTGGGTAAGCGTTTGGCCCTTGCTAATAAAGAGTCTTTAGTCGTTGCTGGCCATCTGCTTGATACTTCTAAAATCATTCCTATCGATAGCGAGCATTTTGGTTTATGGTATCTCTTAAATGGACGTGCTGTAACGGGCATGACGATTACTGCGAGTGGAGGAGCTTTCCGTGATACACCACTAGAGCAACTCGCTCATATGAGTCCTGCTGATGCTTTAAAGCATCCTAATTGGAACATGGGCTCTAAAATTACTATTGATAGCGCGACGATGACCAATAAACTTTTTGAACTTTTGGAAGCCAAATGGTTATTTGGGTGTGAAAAATTAGGCGCAATTATCGAGCCAAAGTCTATCATTCATGCTTTTGTGGAGTTTCAAGATGGAAGCACAACGGCGCATCTTGCTAATGCTGATATGAAATTGCCGATTGCTTATGCCCTTTTGGGTGAAGTAAAAGAGCGTATTTTGCCACATGTTGATTTGGCTTCCATAGGTGGATTTAATTTCTCGCCAATTTGTGAACAACGTTTTCCTATTTGGGAAATCAAAGATGATGTTTTAGCTAATCCTAAACGAGGTGTGGTTATAAATGCGGCAAATGAAGTGGCGCAAACACATTTTTTTCAAGGTAAAATCAATATTTTAGAGTTGGCGCAGTTAACTAAAAAGGCTTACCATCATTTTGAGGATACATTCCCACAAACTTTAGATGAAGTCTTTGAAATCGATAAAGAAGTACGGCACTATTGCTTATCGCTTTAGCGTAGCTTTTTAGGCTTTGCCGTGAGTTGTTATAAAATTGTAAAATAAAAAACTAGAGAGTGTCAGGGGAAGCTTCTGCCTCGAATGAGGCAAGCTTTAGTGCATAGCGCAGCGTAGCTTTTTAGGCTTTGCCTGGAAAGCGTGTAAAAATTAAAACAAAGAGGTGTCAATGTTACACAGTACAGACTATAACTTTAGGCTCAAAGACAGCATTATCGGGCTGCAGTTTTTGTTCGTTGCCTTTGGTGCATTAGTTTTGGTGCCCATTCTTACAGGCTTAAATCCTAATGTGGCGCTATTTACAGCAGGGCTTGGAACACTCATTTTCCAAGTGGTGACGCGTAAAGCCGTTCCACCCGTTTTTTTAGCATCATCATTTGCGTTTATTGCGCCGATTATTTATGGGGTAAAAACATGGGGAATTGCTGGAACGATGAGTGGCCTTGTGGCAGCAGGGTTGTTTTATGTGTTATTGAGTGTATTGATCCAGCTTAAAGGCACAAATTTTTTACATGTTATGTTGCCACCGGTAGTAACAGGTCCTGTTATTATGACGATTGGGCTTATCCTCTCTCCCGTGGCAGTTAACATGGCGATGGGAAAAACAGGGGATGGCGCCATTGTATTAGTTCCTTTTACGCAAGCCATTACGATTTCTCTAATAGCGCTTGCTGCGACCATGTTGGCAACTTTAATGGGTAAAGGCGTGCTTCGTTTATTACCAATTATGTGTGGTATTGTTGCAGGATATATAGTCTCACTTGCTTTTGGGATTGTCAATTTTAGCTCTGTTACCAATGCTCCTTGGTTCGCAATGCCTGCTTTTAGTGCTCCAGAGTTTAACATGGAAGCGATTTTATATATTCTACCTATCGCCATTGCACCAGCGGTTGAGCATGTTGGTGATATTCTAGCCATTAGTAATGTGACTAAAAAAGATTATTTACAAAAACCAGGTCTTAAAATGACTCTTTTAGGCGATGGTTTAGCAACCAGTGCTGCTTCTTTGTTTGGCGGACCTCCTAATACAACTTATTCTGAAGTGACGGGTGCTGTGACCATTACTAAAGCATTTAATCCTGCCATTATGACATGGGCTGCCATCTTTGCAATTGTTTTAGCGTTTGTTGGAAAACTAGGAGGGTTGTTGGCTACGATTCCAGTCCCAGTTATGGGTGGTATTTTATTGCTTTTATTTGGAATTATTGCTTCTATTGGTATGGAAACGTTGATTAAAGGTAAAGTGGATATGGCAGATCCACGCAATATGATTATCGTCTCTATTATTTTAGTTTTTGCTATTGGTGGAATGACCTTTGACTTTGGTGGCACCAAATTTAGCGGTATTGGTTTAGGTGCTATTGTCGGTATTCTTCTCAATCTTGTTTTACCAAAAACACGCCACTTTGATGGCTATTAATAAGGAAGCGCTATGGAGTTTTTAGAACAAATTGTCTCATCTCTCTCTTCAATTGTATGGGGTCCACCAATGTTAATATTGTTGGTTGGAACAGGTATTTATCTTACAGTTATTCTTAAAGGAATGCAATTTTGGGCATTACCACACGCTTTAAAGCTTATCTTTCATAAAGAGAGTGATGGCGAAGGTGAAATCAGCCATTTTGCGGCATTGATGACTGCACTTGCTGCAACGGTGGGTATCGGGAATATCGTCGGTGTCGCTACGGCGATTACGATGGGCGGACCTGGGGCTGTTTTTTGGATGTGGGTAACAGGGCTTGTAGGTATGGCAACGAAGTATTCAGAAGCAGTACTTGCTGTTAAGTATCGTCAAAGAGGTCACCATGGGTATAAAGGTGGACCAATGTATTACTTAACCTATGGTCTTAATATGCCAAAATTGGGTATGGCATTTGCAGTATTTACGGCACTTGCTGCTTTTGGTATTGGTAATATGACACAAGCCAATGCAGTAGCCTCTATTTTAGATTCACAAATGGCTATTCCAACGTGGGTAACAGGTTTAGTATTGTTAACATTAACAGCGTTGGTTATTTTAGGTGGTATTAAATCAATTGGCCGCTTCACCTCTTTCTTAGTGCCTTTTATGATTTTGATTTATGTCAGCGTGGCATTGATTATTTTAGTGATGAATTTGGATAAAATTGGCGGTGCATTTGGGCTTATTTTCCACTATGCCTTTAGCCCTATTGCAGCAGGTGGTGGATTTGTTGGTGCAACTATAGCGGCAGCGATTCGCTATGGTGTGGCACGTGGAGTTTTTTCTAATGAATCTGGTCTTGGTTCAGCACCCATTGCCGCAGCAGCAGCTAAAACTAATGATCCCGTGCGTCAAGCATTGGTGAGTATGACACAAACATTTATTGATACATTGGTTGTTTGTACAATGACAGCGTTGATTATTTTAATTGGGCCGTTTTGGCAAGAAGGTGTAAGTCCAGGTATGCTAACGATGCAAAGTTTTGCATTACATTTAGGTTCAATAGGCTCCATCGTTGTTGTTGTCTCAACAGTACTTTTTGCCTATTCCACGATTTTGGGTTGGAGTTATTATGGCGAAAAAGCGTTTGAGTATATTGTGGGCGAGCGATACATTCGATTATATCGAGTTTTATTTATTGCGTTTGTCATGGTTGGGGCTATGATGAAGCTTGAATTTGTTTGGAATTTTTCAGATTTGATGAATGGTATGATGGCAATTCCTAATTTAATTGCTCTTTTATTGCTCTCCAAGGTCATTTCAACTGAGAGTGATCGTTATTTTAAAGCGTTAAAATAAGTAATAAAAAAAGATGTTTAGACTGAGTTTTGCACTGGTTGCTGTTGCTGTACTTTCGCTAATCAATATGTACAGTTATAAGCGATTTTTAAAGCGTTTAGACATCTTGGTGTTTTACCGAAAATTTCTCAAATGGCTGATGATAGTGATCAGCCTTTGTGAAATCGGTTATTTTTTAGTCCTTCGTCTGGATTTTTTAGATGCCAGACTTTACGCACTATTCTCATCGTTGATTGGCATCTCGTTTATGCTTTTTTGTGTAGCGATCGTTTATGATTTAGTACATATCCCTTACAGTCGTATTCCTTTTGATCATTCACGGCGTATGATGATAAAAACAATCCTTGATATTACGATGTTGGTATTGGCTTTTTCGTATATCATAAAGGGGTTTATCAATGGGACAAAAGCTCCAATTCATAAACATGTGGAGATCTTTATGAAAGGGCTTTCACGTGAACTGCGCATTGTTCAATTGAGTGATGTGCATTTGGGTAAAACATTAGGGAAAGCATTTTTAGATGATATGATAGCCGAAATTAACACTATGGATGCCGATATAGTGGTTATTACCGGTGATTTAGTGGATATGCCTGTTTCTAGTATCGGTGACACTTTAGATGGACTTACAGGGTTGCAAAGTCGATTGGGTGTCTTTTTTGTTCCAGGAAATCATGAATATTTTTATGGGGTTGCGGAGATCATGGAGCATTTAGAGTATTTAGGGGTTAATGTTTTACTCAATCGTTCTGTTGTTATAGATGATGTAATTAATCTTGCGGGAGTGGCTGATATGATGGGCAAACGGTTTGATTTTTTACCTCCCAATATTCAAAAAGCACTTGCCCATGTTAGACCCGAACTTCCTACGATTTTACTTTCGCATCAGCCTAAAATTGTCAAAGAGTTAACTTCTGAAAAGATTGACTTGATTTTAAGTGGTCATACGCATGGAGGACAGATTTTTCCTTTTGGACTGCTTGTTTTATTGGATCAGCCTTACTTAAGTGGGCTGTATCAACACACTAAGCAGACTCAAGTATATGTGAGTAATGGAGCAGGTTATTGGGGGCCAGCGGTGCGCATGAATGCACCGAGTGAGATTACGATCATTCATCTTAAAGCAAGCGTATGAAACAGAGTTTTTTTGGGTGTGTGATACTGCTTGTATTTTTTGGCTGTAGTGCTAAGGTAGAGCACATGCGTGTGGAGCCCATACGGGTTGAGCAACTTAGGCAAGAATTGCTTAGTTTGGGTGATAATATAGATACAAGAGAAGCAAAGATGCTTGCCTATGAGGCTATCTTGTATCCTCAAGAATTAGCTGTCAAATACGGGCTGGTATATCCTCCAACATTTCATAACTTTTTGATTAATGCGGGACTTAAAGAGCGGGGTTTGTGTTATGAATGGAGTGAAGACATGATAACGCACCTTAAAGCACAACACTACCAGAGTTTTGATTTACGTTGGGGAGTAGCAAATAAGGGAGCCTTTGATGAGCATAATTCTGTCGTCGTTGTGGCTAAGAAAGCTCCTTTTGAAAAAGGTCTTTTACTTGATCCATGGCGACACTCTGGAGAACTTTACTGGACAAAATTAAAGGATGATCCTGAGTATACTTGGGTTGAGAATTTAGAGCGAAGCCGTTATTTTGGAACGATACAAAAGTAAAAAGATTAGATGGCTATTTGTTTTTTCTTGAGGATGACGCGAATGACGCTTCCTTTGCCTTGATGGGATGTTCCTTCGTCTAAAAAGATGACTTCTTGTGAAAGTTTGAGAACTTCACAGGGTAAAGATTTTACCATGTCTAAGATATCATTAAAATCATAGAGTAAAGCGATATTTTTAGGGCCCCCACTGGAAAAATTAATTTGGCTTTCGCTGAAGAGTTCAGCGATAAAAATACCTCCTACATGAAGTGCCAATAAAGCTTTTTCAAAGAGCATTTTTTGATCTTTTTTGAAAAGATGTAAATAGGTACATACTACCGCGTCATAAGTAGGTGTTGGAGTCCAATATTGAATGAGTGTGTGGCGAATCTTAATATCAAGGTAGTACTCTTTTGCCCATTTGCGTAGTTTAAAGAGCGCAACATCTGAAGCGTCTAGTGCCTCAATTTCCAATCCTTTCTCGGCCAAATAAATGGCATTTCTGCCTTCACCCTCACCCAAACACATAACAGTTTTTGCTTGAGCTATAAGCTCAAAGTTATCTTTGATAAAATTATTGGGAGCATAGCCGTAAAGTCGTTCTTTACTTTGAAATTTGGCATTCCAAACCTCTTGCATTCAACCCCTTTTATTTTTAATGAGACTATTGTAACACAATTTAAATCAATGAAATACATTTTGTTTTCAGATAGAATTGACGAATTAATAAAGGAGTAAAATATGCAGTATCCTCATTTTTTCGAAACTGTAGAGACGATTAAGCTCAAAGATGAGCTTTCAGAAGTTTTAGGAGCATTTAGCGAAGGTATTTTAGAGATCAGTTATTTGGACGTTGTCAAAAATGCTGGGCACAGTTGTCCTACCACAGCGGGTGCTTATTTGATGGCAAGAGAAGGTCTTAAAGAGCTTTATCAAGGTGCAATTGCCAAGCGAGGTGACGTAAAGGTATATTTTAAAGAGGCCATTGAAGAGGGGACAACAGGTGTAAGCGCAAATATTTTTTCATTAATAACAGGAGCCACTGATGTTTGGGGATTCAAAGGTTTGGGAAATCACTATATTCGAAAAAATTTAATGTTTTTTCAAGCGGATATTCCCTTATATGTAAGGCTTCAAAGAGCGGATACAGGAGCTATGATTGATATGGCATATCATCCCAATCGCATTGAGGCTGATGTAACTATAAATGCTTTGATGCCAAAAATCATAACAGAAAATGCAAATCAAGAAGAAAAAAAGCAGTTTATGGCTTTATGGCAGGCAAGGGTGCAAAATATTTTAGAAAATTTTGATAAAGTTATAGATTATAAAATAGATTAAAAACCAATAGGAGTTTAATTTGATAGGGATGCTTAAAAAAGATATCACAAAGTGGATTATATTGTTACCCGCTTTTGCTGTTTTATTAACATCACTTATTATTCTAAGTATAGTGATTACCTCTGAAATTGCTACTTACAATAAATCGATTGAAGAAGCGCATGTTGAATATGTTAAAAGTGCTAAATTTCAAGCGCAAGACCGCATTGATAAGTTGATTGCTTATATTGATTTTAATGAAAAATTTGTTTTTAATGAAGCCAAAGAAGAAGTTCGTACCATTGTCAATGTTGGCTATGGGTTAATGATGGATATATACAAAGAAAATTCCACATTGCCACGCCAAGAAATTTTAGAAAAAATCAAAATAAAACTACGAAACACACGTTTTTTTAATGACTTGAGTGGGTATTATTTTATCTATGATATGCATGGAGTGAATATCATGCACGGTGGGGATAGCCGTTTAGAAGGACAAAATTTAAGTGCACTCCAAGATGTAAATGGTAAGTTTATTATTCAAGATGTGATTGAAAGACTGAAAAAAAACAATGAAATATTTAATGAATGGATGTGGAAAAATAGCGGTGAAAGTGGTTTTCGAAAAAAAATTGGCTTTGATAAATATGTTCCTGCCTTGGGTGTTTTTATTGGAAGTGCTCGCTATGAAGATGAAATTCGCGAGAAAATAAAAAAAGAGACGCAAAAATTGTTGCTTAATACCCGCTATGGTGAAAGTGGCGATGGTTATATTTTTGCTTATGATTATGACGGTATCACCATCTCTCACGGCGATACATCTTTAGTGGGACAAAATAGAAAAAGCGTTGTAAGTAATGGGCAATTTATTATTCGTGATATTATTGAAGGAGCAAGAATTAATCCAGAAGGATTTTTTATGGCTTATCAATCAACATATCGTCCCAATGCAGCGAGTGATAAATCGAAAGTCTCTTTTATTAGGGCAATTCCTCAATTTGGGTGGATAATAGGTACTGGAACGTATATTGCAGAAGAGCAAAAAGCACTGCTTGGACGCACATCAATGATTAAAGCAAAAATGAAAGAGACTATTTCTCAGATTACTCTTGTTTCAGTCATTATTATTTTTATTATTTTGTGGGTGATGTTTATTGTCTCGCATAAAATTCAAACAATACTTTCTCGTTATGAAAATCATCTTTTAATGAGTAATGAAAAGATTAAAGAACAAAAGCACATCTTTGAAATTTTGTATCAAAAATCAGCTGATGGTATTATGTTGATTCGGGACAATGTTGTGATTGATTGTAATGAATCCGTGGTTAAAATGTTCAAAGCTCAAAACAAAGAAGAGCTTATTGATGTGTCTCCTTCAGAGCTTTCTCCTGCGTTTCAACCAGACGGGCAAAACTCTTATGAAAAATCACTCAAGATGGATGCGCTAGCTGTGGAAAATGGCATGCACAAATTTGAGTGGCTCGCTCGAAGAAGCGATGGCGATGTGTTTTGGCTAAGTATTGTGATGACAGCCATTCGAGTTAAGGAAAGTGTTGTGTTGCACTGCTCGATGCGTGATATTACAATGAGAAAGGCACTTGAAGATGAAAATAAAAAACAAAAACAGCTACTCGTACATCAAGTCGAGCACGATATTTTAACAGGACTACCTAACCGTAATTTATTGCAAGATAGGCTTGCACAAGCGATTAAAAAAGCACACCGTGATGAGAGTGTATTGGCAGTATTGTTTGTAGATATAGATAAATTTAAAAGTGTTAATGATACATTAGGGCATGATGCTGGTGATATTTTGTTAAAAACGATTGCGACTCGTATGCGAACCAATATCCGTGATACGGACACTGTTGCGAGACTTAGTGGCGATGAATTTATTATTCTCTTTGATGGATGTAAAGATATTAGTGATGTTTTTATTGCCATCAAAAAGCTGTTAAATGCGTTTAATGAACCTGTTAGTTTTGGAAATGATAGCTTTAAAGTCACTATGAGTATCGGTGTAAGCGTCTATCCTAATGATGGAGAAAATGCTAGTAAGCTTCTACGTAATGCTGATCTTGCGATGTATCGTGCTAAGGCAGAAGGGCGTAATCGGTATAAATTTTTTGATGCTGAGATGAATAATGAGACAAATGAGCATTTGGCAATCGAAAAAAGCCTCGCGCATGCTTTATATAACCATGAATTTGTATTGTATTACCAGCCGCAAATTAATTTACAAAATGAAAAAATTGTAGGATTTGAGGCTTTAATCAGATGGCAACATCCTGAAAAAGGGTTGGTGATGCCTTCTTATTTTATTCATATTGCAGAAGAGAGTGACCTTATTATTGAGATAGGTAAATGGGTTACTATGGAAGCTATGAAGCAAATGAAAGTATGGTATGACGCAGGATTGAATCCGGGAAAAGTGGCTATTAATTTTGCAGGTAAACAACTAGAATCACCTGAACTGACCCAATGTATGTTGAATTGTCTCAAAGAGAGCGGATGTAGTGCAAAATGGATTGAGATGGAGGTAGTCGAGCGTTTTATTATGCATGACACGCAAAAATCGATTACCCTGTTAAGCCATTTAAGAGAGATTGGTATCGATATTTCTATTGATGATTTTGGTACAGGACACTCTTCTTTGGCCTATCTTAAACAATTGCCGATTACGAAGTTAAAGATTGATCAAAGTTTTGTTCAAAACTTGGAAAACTCTAAAGAAGACCGTGCTATTGCAAAAACGATTATAGAATTAGGACGAGGTTTAGGGTTGACGGTATTGGCTGAAGGCGTAGAAACGTTAGGGCAAAAAGAGTTTATTTATCAAAGTGGTTGCGAGTTGATGCAAGGCTATTTTTTTAGCCGACCAATTAGTGCAGAGAATGCAGAAAAATTACTGAAAAATCAGAGCGAAATGCTATAATATTGACACTAAATCAAGAAGCGAGACAAGGATGCTAAGAAGAGCTTTTTTAGGTGCTATGGGAGCAAGTTTACTCAGCACATTTGCGTTTGCAGATGAGCATAACAGTGAAGATATATGGCTGAGGGAAGATCAAAAGATACCTTTTTTCTCTGTAGTTAAGAAGCTTGATCAGATAGAAAGTACTGTCGGATATGCTAAATTCAATTTAATCTCTTTTGATGAAGCTATTAAAATTGCTCGAAATTATCCCAAAATAGAGCCCTTCACATCAGCAGAATTAGCCTATATCGAAGAGGTCTTTTATGAAGATCCTATCAAATATGGCTTTTATGGCAAGCGTACTTGTTTTAGTTTAAGTGAAAGTATCAATGAAAAAGATGTTATCAAAATACCTCACTCTGGTCATTACCTCTACCGTGGACATTCACAAGAATCTTTTGGACATATCCTTAAAGACGTAGGCAATTCTATTATTTTAACTTCTGGAATACGCGGTATCGTAAAACAGTTGAGTTTACATTTAGAAAAAATAAAAAGTGAAAATGGAAATATTACACTTGCTACACGTTCACTTGTTCCCCCAGGCTACTCGTATCATACGATAGGTGATTTTGACGTAGGTAAACGTGGTTGGGGGCATGAAAATTTTACGCCAAATTTTGCAAGGACATCAGAATTTTGGAGTTTACAAAAACTTCCTTATATCTCTATGCGCTATACTCTTGGAAATCAAGATGGCGTGCGCTTTGAGCCGTGGCATGTTAAAATTGTATAAAGGAGTTTTTGAATTTTGATTTTAAGTATTGAGAGTAGTTGCGATGATAGTTCCGTTGCCATTACTCGCCAAAGTGATAAAAAACTGCTTTTTCACAAAAAAATTTCCCAAGATGCTGAACATGCTGTTTACGGTGGTGTTGTACCAGAATTAGCAGCTCGTCTTCATGCCTTAGCCTTACCTAATATATTAGAAGAGACAACGCTTTATTTTAACCAACTTAAAGCAGTTGCTGTGACCAATGAGCCAGGACTGTCTGTAACGTTAGTTGAAGGGATGAGTATGGCAAAAGCTTTAAGTATCTCCTTGGACATACCTTTAATGGGAATTAACCATCTTAGAGGCCACATCTACTCTTTATTTATTGAAAAAGAGACATGTTTTCCAATGGATATTTTATTGGTCTCAGGAGGGCACACGCAACTTCTACATGTCAAGAGTTATGAAGAGATTGAGGTGCTCGCTACAACCATGGACGATAGTTTTGGAGAGAGTTTTGATAAAGTTGGCAAGATGTTAGGACTTCCTTATCCTGCCGGACCTATTATTGAAAGTTACGCTAAAAAAGGCAATGAAAAACGGTTTGATTTCACCATACCGTTGCAAAGAAGTAAAACGTTAGCTTTTAGTTATTCGGGACTAAAAAACCAAGTCCGTTTGTGCATTGAAGCTCAAGAAAGATTAGATGAACAAACGATTTGTGATATTTGCGCTTCGTTTCAGCGTGTTGCTATTGCGCATTTGATGCAACAAATTAAAAAAGCGTATAAAGAACGAAAAATAGAGCATTTTGGGGTTGTTGGTGGCGCTAGTGCCAATCTTTATTTGCGAGCTCAACTTGAAGCTTTTTGCCTTTCCAAAAAAGCCACTTTACATGTAGCTACTATGGAATTTTGTTCTGATAATGCCGCGATGATAGGACGCTGTGCGATAGAAGCCTATGAAAAAAAATATTTTACCACCATTGAAGAGATTCAACTTAAACCATCTTCTAAAAATGGATATTTTTAGAGAATAATAATCTCTTCTTCAAGGTTGATAGCAAAACGTTTCAAAACCTCTTTTTTAGCAAGCTCAATAAGGGCTATAGCATCTTCATACTTCCCATTGCCTAGGTTGATCAAAAAATTAGCATGGACTTCACTAAAAGCCATATTGCCGATACGTTTTCCCTTAAGCCCTGCATCTTCAAGGAGCTTTCCTGCATAAGCACCTTTAGGATTTTTGAAACAACTTCCAGCACTGGGGAAAGGGGGTTGATTGTCTCTCATTTGTTTAAACATCGATAAAAGGGTTTCATCAAATCCTTTGTTACACATAAAAGTAGCTTCAAAAATAACACCTTCTATGTGTGTATGACGGTAACCGTGAGGAATATCTTTTTTATCTAACCAGCCTTTGTCCGTTCGTACGGACAAAAGGTTATTGAAGACTTCCCACTCTTTGAGCCCAGCATTCATTTTGACCATACCACCAAGGGTACCAGGAAGTTTTTGCATAAGCTCAAAGCCTGCTAAATTATGCTTTTTAGCATAAGAGAGGATTTTGCCACTGCTTGTTGCCCCACCCACATGCAAGACATTATCTTTGATTGTTATAAAATCAAACGTTTTCCCCAGAATCGCAAGAGGAGGGGGTGTGGGACTGACTAAAAGATTATTAGCGCCACCAATGACATACGTATTAGGCTCAATGGATGCAATCGTCTCTAAGATTTCAACATCGATACATGGACCAATTTGAATACTGGAGAAGCTTGAAAAATTGATGGTGCGCTTCATTAGAATAAAAAGGTGGGAATCATATCGAAGATATGTATTGTGAACTCTATCATCATATTCATCATCCACGGCATCGTAAAAATAGCTACTACAATAACAATGAGAATTTTTGGAACAAAACTTAGGGTCATCTCATTGATTTGGGTTGTTGCTTGAAAAATACTAATTGCCAAACCTGCTACTAGTCCTGCTAACAGCATTGGCATGGAAAGGTAAAGAGCGATTTTAAATGTTTCAACACCTAGGCCTATCAGTTTAGATTCCACTAGCTATTCCTCAATGCTTCATACTCTTTTGGGATTAGAAATGTTTTCGCATCTATGCATTGGTCGTAAAAACCATATTTAAAGCCTATCTCAAAAAGAGTATTGATAGCTATGTATTGCGTGTCGCTCATCTCAATAGATGTTTCATTGGCGTAAAGGCCTAGATAGGTTTGAAGGGTGCGTTGATTGACCCTAACAAGGTTTCGCTCGAGTAGCATTTTTGAAAGCAACCCTTGATGATGGTGCGCTATATCAACGGCCTTAATGAGCATATCTTCACAGATAATTGCACGATGTAAAGGCATTGAACGGCGAAGTGCCATACCCCCAAGTGGTAAAGGTAGAGTAGCTTTACAGAGCTCTTTCCAAATATCCCAAAGTTCTCGTTCAACGATCAGCGTATTATTAAAATCTAAGATGCTTTCATGAATCAAAACCCCCGCATCTACTTCACCGCTTAAAACAGCATCTTCAATTGCTAAGAAATTCTTATAAATGATAGTTGCTTGAGGATAAGCGATTTTAAAAAGCATCGCATTGGTCGTGTGCGTACCACTGAGTGCGACTTTAAATTTTTTCTTGAGAATAGTTCCTTTACGTTTGACTAATTTGGGACCATACCCTTCACCAAAGCTTACTGCTGTACGTAAAAGTGCATATTCATTGCGAATTTTAGGATAGAGTGCAAAGCTAATCGCCGTAATATCGTAGGTATTTTTAAGCGCTTCTGTATTGAGTGTTTCAATATCTAAAGCGATGTTGTCAAAAAGGACTTCTTTATTACTGACCCAACCCAATTTAATTGCATAATACATAAAAATATCATCGGCATCGGGTGAGTGTGCCACAGAAATTGTTTTCACATGAAACCTTCATAAAGTATTTGATGATATTCTAACATATTCCATATTGAAATATTTTGAGAGCTGAAAAAATAAATAGACTATGATACTTCCAAAGGGCTTTTTCAAGCTCAAAATGATAGAATATTAACACTATGAAAAGAGGTAGACCCATGCAAATTGATGCAAACAAACAAAAAGCACTTGATTTAGCGATCAAACAGATAGATAAAGCCTTCGGAAAAGGTGCCCTTGTTCGTCTTGGCGATAAAGTGGTTGAACCGATTGAAGCGATAAGCACAGGTTCTATTGGGCTAGATTTAGCACTTGGTATTGGGGGAATTCCGCAAGGAAGAATCATAGAAATTTATGGGCCAGAGAGTTCGGGTAAAACAACACTTTCATTACAAATTATCGCAGAAGCACAAGCCAAAGGTGGCGTATGTGCTTTTGTCGACGCGGAGCATGCACTGGATGTTAAATATGCTGGTAATTTGGGTGTTGATATAGAAAATCTTTTGGTATCACAACCAGATTTTGGCGAACAAGCTTTGGATATCGTTGAAACATTGGCGCGAAGTGGCGCGGTGGATGTCATTGTCGTTGACTCAGTAGCAGCATTAACACCTAAAAGTGAGATTGAAGGTGATATGGGTGATTCGCATATGGGCGTTCAAGCAAGGCTCATGAGCCAAGCATTACGTAAACTAACAGCTGTTGTGCATAAAATGAATACAACGGTTATCTTTATTAACCAAATTCGTATGAAAATTGGCACAATGGGGTATGGTTCACCTGAGACTACAACAGGAGGCAATGCGCTTAAGTTTTATGCTTCGGTGCGTATTGATGTGCGTAAAATTGCTACGTTAAAACAGGGTGAAGAACAGATAGGAAATCGCGTTAAAGCGAAAGTTATTAAAAACAAAGTCGCTCCACCATTTCGTCAAGCAGAATTTGATATTATGTTTGGTGAGGGCATCTCTAAAGAAGGCGAAATGGTAGATTATGGTGTTAAACTAGATATCATTGATAAAAGTGGTGCTTGGTTTAGTTATAACGAAACACGACTTGGACAAGGACGCGAAAACGTTAAAGCTTTTTTAAAAGAGAATAAAGAAGTAGCCTTAGAAATTGAAGAAAAAATTAAACAAGCAATTGGCGGTACTGTCATGATGATGGCATGTGAAGTCGAGGATATAAAGGAAGATGAATGATCTATATTGAAGATATTTCTGCAGATGAAGTACTCGATAGCCGAGGTAACCCAACCGTACGTGCAAAAGTAGTACTAAGTGATGGAACGATTGCAAGTGCGATTGTTCCTAGTGGTGCTAGTACAGGAAAACGTGAAGCACTAGAGCTAAGAGATGCAGATGCACGTTATATGGGTAAAGGTGTGCTCAAAGCGTGCGAAAATGTTAATACTGAAATCGCAGATGAATTGATGGGTATGAACCCTTTTAATCAAGCTATTATTGATGATGCGATGAAGAAATTGGATGGAACGGAAAATTATGGTCGCTTAGGTGCTAATGCCGTTTTGGGTGTTTCAATGGCCATTGCACGTGCTGCAGCTGCTAGCCTTGGAATGCCATTGTATCGTTACTTAGGCGGCGCTAATGCTATGACTTTGCCGACTCCTATGTTTAATATTATTAATGGCGGTAGCCACGCTAATAATAGCGTCGATTTCCAAGAATATATGATTATGCCTTTAAATTTTGATAATTTTTCGGAAGCTCTACGTGCGTGTACTGAAGTTTATCACCAACTTAAGAAAATTATCGGCTCCATGGGTGAGAGTACTGCTTTGGGTGATGAAGGTGGCTTTGCTCCCAATTTAAAAGACAATGAAGAACCAATAAAAGTCATTATGCAAGCCATTGAAAAAGCGGGTTATGAAGCAGGTAAGGATATTGCTATTGCATTGGACGTAGCAAGCAGTGAGCTTGTAGTCGAAGGTGGGTATAAACTTGATTCTGAAAAACGCACCCTTAGCAGTGCAGAGTTAGTGGCTTATTATGAAAATCTTTGTGCAAAATATCCTATTGTCTCTATAGAAGATGGATTAAGTGAAGATGATTGGGATGGTTGGAAACTATTAACTGAAAAACTAGGCGCAAAAGTGCAACTTGTGGGCGATGATTTGTTTGTTACCAATGAAAAGATTTTAGCAGAAGGTATTGCTAAAAATATTGCAAACGCTATTTTAATTAAACCAAATCAAATAGGCTCTGTTACCGAAACTATGCGTACAGTGAGATTAGCCCAACGTAATAACTATAAATGTGTTATGAGCCATCGAAGTGGTGAAAGCGAAGATGCCTTTATTGCAGATTTTGCAGTGGCGCTTAATACAGGTGAAATTAAAACAGGGGCAACTGCACGTGGCGAGCGAACCGCTAAATATAATCGTTTATTAGAGATTGAGCGAGAATTAAGCTTGAGCGAATATATAGGTCAACAACTGTTTTCTAAATGAGTAACGTTTTAGACGATTTTGAAGAAGAAAATGAGGAGGGTGAAGATCAAGCCCTCTTTTATCTTAAAGTAATCGGTTTAGCCATTGTTGTTCTAGGATTTGGTATTTATATTGGTGATGTTCTTTTTGGGAAAAGCTCCTTAGATGTGTTATTGAATCTTCAAGAAGACAAAGATACTTTGAGCGCAAAAATACAAAGCTTAAAAGAGGAAAATGCAGTTTTACAGAAAGAATTTTTTGAATTACGTCAACTAGACCCAGATAGGAGAAAATGAAATGGTAAAAACAGCTTCGTTTCTTTTGCTGTGTGTTGCATGCATTAGCGCACGGGAAAATCCATTTGAGATGGCTGAGTCCTCCTCTATTGTAGGTAAAACAACACAAATTGAGCAGAAGCGTACCTCTTTTGACACAACAACACTTAAACTACCAAGTAGTGCTCGTATTCTTAAAAGTATTTCTATTACATTTCAAAACCTTGATGGCTCTATTAGCGAAGAAATTCAGAGTATCGATAAAGACATTGATTGGCATAATACTCTAACACTATCGGCTATCAAAAATACTATGAATAAACCAAATGATGAAAATCCAATAGCTTTAACAGTAACTACACCAGTATCTAAAAAAGATAGTTTATCTACGAAGCAACAAGCTATAAAAAGCCATACAAATCAATTTGTACTTAATGAAGCTATTCGTCTAGAAATTGATGATAAACAGCTCAAAATTCTCACAAAAGACACAAAAGTGAGAGATTTTTTAATTAATGATCCCTATAAAGTTGTTGTAGACTTTCAGAAAATAAGTTCTTTTGCAACTAAAACAGTAGAGCTAAAAAAATTACCCTTCATAGCTGCTACATTAGGAAATCATGATAATTTTTACCGCATTGCCATCACCTTAGATGGACAATATCGTTATGATATACAAAAAATCGAAGAGGGATATCTAATTAGGCTGAAATAAGGTTACATGTAAAGAAAAATCCTTACATGTAACTCAAAAAGTTATTTAGGAGTACGCTCCAATGGTCCAAGGTAAAGCTGGCGTGGGCGTGCTATTTTCATATCTGGTTGTTCTTTAAGTTCAATCCACTGTGAAATCCAACCTGGCGTTCGACCAATCACAAAGATAACTGCAAACATCTCTTTTGGAATTTTAAGAGCTTGTAAAATTAATCCAGAATAAAAATCAATATTTGGATAGAGTTTTCGCTCGATAAAATATTCATCATTGAGCGCAATTTCTTCAATTTTATGTGCAACTGCCATTAATTCACTATCAATGGAGAGTTCATTGACCAGTTGTTTTTGAAGGTTTTTAAGAATTGTTGCACGTGGGTCAAAATTTTTATAAACTCTATGACCAAAGCCCATAAGCCTAAAAGGATCATTGTGGTCTTTGGCTTTTGCAATGTATTTATCAACATTGTCAACACTTCCAATAAGTTCTAGTTGGCGAATAACAGATTCATTGGCTCCACCATGCGCTCTTCCCCAAAGTGCACCAATACCTGCAGAAATAGCGGCATAAGGGTGTGCGTGAGTTGAAGCAACTACACGAACAGCAGTGGTTGAAGCATTTTGCTCATGATCTGCATGAAGTGTAAAAATTGTATCGAGAGCTTTTACTTCTATTGGCTTAAGGTCAATATGGTGATGAGGATAGCCTCTTAACATATAGAGAAAATTTTCAGTAAAGCCTTTATCTAAATCAGGATATATAATAGGAAGACCCTGGGAATATCGATAAGAAAATGCTGCAATTGTAGGAATTTTGGCAATAATACGGTGTGCCATTTCCTTAACCTCTTCTGGTGAATCCATATCTAAGTGATCAAAATAGAAAGTTGAAAGTGCTGAAACAGCTGAAGATAAAATAGCCATAGGATGAGCGTTATCTGGAAAAGCATCAAAAAGCTTACGCATACTTTCATGGATAAAAGAGCGTTTTTTAAGCTCATACAAAAAGTTTTTATATTGCTCTTTATTAGGGAGTTCTTTATGTAACAACAAAAAGGCTGTATCCAAAAAGGATTTTCGAGTTGCTAAGTATTCAATATCGTATCCTCGGTACATAAGTTTACCAAGGTCGCCATCAATATAAGTGATGCGTGAGCGACAACTTGCAGTAGACGTAAAACCTCTGTCAAATGTAAACATACCTGTATTTGAATAAAATGAAGAAATGTCAACAACATCTTGTCCTATAGTAGGTTTCAAAATGGGAAATTCAAACTCTTTACCCGTGCGGTTATCAATAACGGTAACAGTCTCTTTACTCATAGGCATCCTTTTAAAATTATTGTTTTATCATTTTTGCTCTGTGACGTATTATATCAGATTTATATGAGCATCGTAATGATGAAATTAGTAATATTGTAAGCATCTTTGGTTTAGTTTTAAGAATAGTAAAAAAGTTAATTTGAAAGTTTAGATAAAAATTTATTTTTTGGTACATAATGACGTGGTTATCATAAAATAATGACCACGTCATTTATAAGGATTATATACCTAAGTATGACATTGTGTCGCTAGTGAGTAACCAAGGGATTGAATCATCTCTAAATCGTGTTGAGGAAGTTGACCTTTTGTAGTGAGATAGTCACCTATTACAATGGCATCCGCACCAGCAGCAAAAATATCTTTTTGTTTGCTTTTAAAGGTGATTTCTCGACCTCCTGCAACCATCAGCATTGTTTCAGGCAAGTTTTCACGCACCATTTGAATGATTGCTAAAGCTTCATCTTCACTTAAAGGTTTTGCAACTAAGGGAAGAGCAGGATTTGGATGATAAAAATTTAAAGGCATCGTAGCGGGAGAGAGTTCTTTTACACTTTGGATAAAAGATATTCTATCTTCTTCGCTTTCCCCTAATCCAAAGATACCGCCACTACACAGATGTAGCCCTGCTTCTTTGACGTTGAGGCATGTTTGATAGCGCTCATCCCAACTATGGGTTGTACAGATTTTTGAATAATATGCTTTTGAACACTCTAAGTTATGATTGTAAGAATTGACTCCAGCATCTTTAAGTGCTAAAAGTTGCTCTGTAGTTGCCAAACCATTACATGCAATGAGATGAATATGTGGCAATGCCACTCGAACTGCACGAGCTGCCTCGCAAACAAAGGCAAGTTTTTTTTCATCTAGACCAAGTCCAGAAGTAACCAGACAAAAGCCAAGAGCACCATTTTGGGTAGCATTTTTAGCTTCAAAAACAATCTGCTCAATGGCTTTATACTTATAACGGTCAATTTTTGCGTGATGTTTTGCGCTTTGAGTACAAAACCCACAATCTTCAAGACAACTTCCGCTTGAGATATTACAGATAGAACATAAAAAGATCTTTTTCTTCATAAAAACATATTTCCTTAAGCTTCAATTTTATGTTTGCACTTAATGCATTCATAAATCTCTTTTTTGCGAAGTTCACGTTTAGACATAGTGTAGCCACATTCAGGACATTTCTTCTCAGTTGGTTCATAATTAGAGATAAATTTACATTTCGGATAATTTCCACAGCCGTAAAATTTACCTCTACGAGAGCTTCGTTCGATGATATCACCACCACATTCAGGACATGGTACAGCAAGAGTAATTTTTTCTTTAGCTGGCATAGCTGCTTTGCTAAGGTTTTGAGTATATTTACATGTAGGGTATGTGCTACACGCGATAAATTCACCAAATCGTCCTTTGCGTTTCACCAACTCTTTTCCACACTCAGGACACATTTCACCCGTGAAAACAACGACTTTTTGGCTTTCAATATTTGTTTTCCCTGCACTGACCTGCTGTTCAAACGGCTCATAAAAATTCCATAGAGTTGTTTGCCAGTTCTCTTTATCTTCAGCGATTAAATCAAGTGTTTCTTCCATTGTTGATGTAAAAGATGAATCGACAATTTGAGGAAAGTGTTTTTCTAAAAGTTCAGTAACACTAAAAGCTATTTCACTTGGAATAAGTTGTTTTTTTTCAATAGAAATATAATCGCGAGCGGTTAAAACAGAAATGGTTGGAGCATAGGTTGATGGGCGTCCTATACCTAGGCTTTCTAATTTTTTAATTAAGCTTGCTTCTGAATAACGTGATGGTGGTTCTGTAAAATGTTGATTTGCTTCAATTTGGCTTAACTCAACGCTTTGGCCTAGGCTTAGATCAGGGAGCAATTTATCTTTATCATTATCGCCATAAGCTTTATAAAATCCATCAAATAAGAGTTTTCGTCCACTGGCTTTAAATTTGCCACTTTCACTTTCAAAAATAAGTGTTTGCGACTCAAATCGTGCATTGTTCATTTGTGACGCAATGAAACGGTTATAAATGAGTGCATAAAGTTTGAGTTCATCTGGTTTAAGAAAAGCACTCGCAACAGCAGGTGTGAAATCCAAAATAGTTGGGCGAATTGCCTCATGGGCTTCTTGCGCACCTTTGCTTTTATTGGCATAAAAACGTGGTTTTTCAGGTAAATATGCTTTCCCATAGGTATGAAGAATCTGTTCTCTTGCACTTTCAATGGCTTCTTTGGCAATATTGAGGGAGTCTGTTCGCATATAAGTGATAACACCTTGTAAACCATTGTGTGTTTTAACACCTTCGTAAAGTGTTTGAGCAAGCATCATCGTTTTTTTAGGGGAATAGCCTAGTGCGCTTGAGGCACTTTGTTGCAATGTTGAGGTCATAAAAGCTGGGCTTGGGGAGCTTTCACGCTCTTTCTTTTCAATCAGTGCGACGGTAAAGGCTTCTTTTTCAAGTGTTTCTTTAATAAAACGTGCGCGTACTCCCTCAGAGATAGTCATTTTCTCTATTTTTTCGGTTTTAAATTCTATAAGAGATGCTTCAATCGTTTTGTTAAAAAGTGCGTCAATACTCCAAAATTCTTCAGGTATAAATGCTCTAATCTCTTTTTCTCTATCAACAACAATTTTAAGGCTTGAAGATTGGACTCTCCCCGCACTAAGTCCTTTTTGGATTTTAGCTGAAAGCAGTGGAGAGAGTTTGTAGCCGACAATTCTATCGAGTAAACGCCTTGCTTGTTGCGCATTAACACTGTTAATGTCAAGCGTACGTGGATTTTCAAGCGCATGGGTGATAGCATTTTTAGTGATTTCATGAAAAACAATACGGGGAACTGTGTGAGGATCTTTTCCGATAGCCGCAGCAATATGAAATCCAATCGCTTCACCCTCTCTATCTTCATCCGTTGCGATAAAGACGTGATCAGCTTCTTTGGCTAAATCTTTAATTTCTTTAACAACACTAGCATGGTCTTTGGGAACGCGATACTCTGGTGTAAAAGTTTGATTTTCGATTTTAATACCAAAACTACTTTTTGGAAGGTCTCGTATATGCCCTTTGGAAGCAATAATCGTATAGTTTTTACCTAAAAAATTCTTGATAGTTTTTGCTTTAGTCGGTGATTCGACAATAATTAAATTTTTCACTACATTCCTATTTATATCTAAACGTTTTCCGTATTCTACCTAAAAAAGCTTCTTTTTAAAAATTTACCTTTTGGTACTAAAGTTTTTAAATGAGCTTCCGATATTGTTTTCATCAAAGGCAAGGATGCCTGCGAAAATAAAAAGATAAAAGGATTTATCATGGGTTTCCGTATTAATACTAACATTGCAGCGCTCAACTCTCATACAGCCGCTACAATGAACAACAGAAGTTTGGACAATTCTCTTTCTAAATTGTCTTCAGGTCTCCGTATCAACAAAGCAGCAGATGATGCTTCTGGTCTTGCGATTGCAAACTCATTGCGTGCACAAGCAAGCTCACTTGGTCAAGCAGTATCTAATGGTAACGATGCGATTGGTTTGATTCAGACTGCCGATGGTGCGCTTAGCGAATACTCTAATATTCTTGATACTATCAAGACTAAAGCAGTACAAGCAGCGTCTGACGGTCAAAACTCAGCTTCTCGTCTTGCGATTCAAAAAGATATCAATCGTTTGCTTGAGAACTTGAACAATATTGCTAAAACAACATCGTTCAACGGTCAAAAATTGCTTTCTGGTACATTCTCGAATAAAGAATTCCAAGTAGGTGCTAATGCAAATGAGACCATCAAAGCTTCAATCTCTTCTGCTGAGACAAGCCAAATTGGTCAAACTAGTCGTGCTACTTTAACAGTTGCGGCTGGAGACAATCAATTGACTTTGAAAAGTGCAATCAGTGGACAAGAGATTACTCTTGAATCAGTGAGTATCTTGTCAAATAACAATCCGGCAAATGGCGTAGGAGCAATTGCTGGTGCAATCAATAAGTATAGTGCTGAAACAGGTATTACTGCAAAAGCTGTTGTAAGTTCAACAACAGAGGCAGCTATCAAAGCAGGTACTACAGGTGCTGATTTTGCTATCAATGGCGTCAATATTGGTGCAATCAATGTTTCAGCTAATGACAGCGAAGCTACTTTGATGACAGCAATTAATAATAAATCTACTGAAACAGGTGTCAATGCAACAAGAACAGTAGATGGAAAAATTACATTGACATCAACAGATGGTCGCGCAATTAGTGTTACAGGAGATATTTCTGCAACAACTGGAAGTACAGCTGAGCAAATGAGTACTATTGGTCATCTTGAAGTTGTTCAAGCAGGTTCTTCTACGTTCCAAATTACTGGATCAGACCTTGGTTCCGCTGTTGGTGCAGATATTACTACTTCTGGTACTACAAATATGGTTCAAGACTCTCAATTAGCTATAGGTAGTATCATTGCTTCAGGAAGCGTTCTCGCAAAAGGAACAAAAACAGGTGTTCTTATTACAGCAACTACTGGTATGAGCCTTGTTACAGATTCTTCAACAGCAGATATGACATTGGCTGTAGGGTCAGTTCTTGGTAGTGGTACTATGCTTAATAAAGATACAGTTCTTGCTTCAAAAATTAGTGTCACTGGTACTACTGCATTAAGTAGTAGTATGTTTGTAAAAGCAGGTTCAACATTGGCTTCTGGTACTATCCTTGACGCAGGTACTGTTTTAAATCAAGACTTTACTATTCAAGGTACTACCTATAAGGCAGGAATGACGCTTACTCAAGCCGTAACTATCACTACAAGCTCTGTTATTCTTTCAAAAGATATGACAATTAATGTCAATAAAACTACACCTACCTCAGCAATTGGTGATGGTAGTGTCTTGCTTGCAGGAACAATTTTAGGTGCAGATATTACTATATCTTCAACTTCAACGCTTGCAACGGATATGACGCTTAAAACAGGTAGTGTATTAGGTACTTCTACTCAAATGGCGGCTGGTTCTATTTTGGGGCAAAGTATCACTATTACTGCTGCACCATTGGCGGCAACAACTACTCTTATGGATGTTAAAGTAGGTTCAATTCTTGCTACAGCTTCTACTATTAAAGAAGGATCTTCTTTAGGTGGCGCAACAGTAGTAGCAAGTGCTTTAACATTAAATAGTGATATGTTAGTGAAAGCAGGCTCCACATTGTTATCAGGAACTGTTTTAAAAGCAGGTACAGTGGTTACGCAAGATCTAAGCGCACTCCAAGCGGGAAATGAAGGCGTTGCTATTGCTGCGGGTACTGTTCTTGGTACTGATCTTACATTAACAGCAGATGTTTATACACAAAAAGATATGACGCTTCTCAAAGGTTCTGGTACAGCTGGCTCTATTGCAGCAGGTTCAACATTGGCAGCAAATGGTGGAAATCAAAACAGTGTAGCACTTAGCGATGCTGAGTTTTCTAACTTATCTAAAATTGATGTTACAACACTTGAAGGTGCAATGAAAGCTATCGATACAGTTAGTGCGGCGATGACAAACCTAGATACTATTCGTTCAGATTTAGGTTCTGTTCAAAACCAAATTACTTCTACAATTAACAACATTTCAGTAACGCAAGTAAACGTTAAATCAGCGGAATCAAATATCCGTGATGTTGACTTTGCTGCAGAATCTGCGAACTTTAGTAAGTTCAATATTCTTGCACAATCTGGTTCATACGCTATGAGCCAAGCAAATGCAGTTCAACAAAATGTATTAAGACTACTTCAATAGTCGATTTTCTTATGGCCGAGCCTTTGGCTCGGTCAACTACTTCAAATATTTTTCAAGTTTTGTGATATAAAGCTCTGATATCTTAAATAATTGTCTTATTAAAAGAGCGTTTATTTTTGTTACATGTTTATTAGGATTGTTAAGGTCTTTTGTATTAAAAAGGTCAAAGATATAGCTAAGAACAATAGGAAAATATTCATAATAGACTTGCGCCAAATCTGATTGACGTTTATAATCCATATCGCTTAAATCCCAAGATAACTTTCCTATGGCAGCAAGATAAGCTTCTGCATGAACAAACTTCTTCTTAGCGAATTGTTTAATAATTTTTTCTAATTTTTTAGCTACTGTGATTTGATGTTTTATCTGCCCTCTATCTGCTTCATTAAACTCTGCTTCGCTAATATTCTTTAAAAAATGCATAAGCTTTTCATGTATTTGAGACTGGTTGAGTATCTCAAATTGTTCCCAGTTAAAGTCTTGTGTATGAAGTGGTTCCGCACCTTTGAGGTATGCTCCATTACTGAGATTATAAACAGCTGTTGTCTCGCTCTTTAATGTATCTGTAAAAACTTCAAATTGCATATGAGATATTTTATAAGGTGCAAGAACAGGTACTTGGTCTAAAAAATTTCCACGTACAAAGTCAACAGAAGCTGTGGGATCAAGAGATGCATTCTTTTCATCAATTTCGCCTTGCTTTTGGTAAGCATGAAAGCCTCCATGGGTTTGAAGCGTTTCACTATCAAGGGCTAAATCAATACCTAATAAAAATACTTTTTTTGCTCCAAAGATTAGAAAAAGTCCATAGCTATACTCTCCGACACTGGGTGCAGAAAGTCTTCCAAAACCTTTTTTATAAGTGGTTCCTTGTTCTATAAAATGTATTTTTTCTCGGTCAAATCGTTGGACGGTTGTTTCATCTACATTGGAAGCAAGAAGGACAATGGTACCTTTAAAGTACTCTTTGGCATCATTAATACCTTCAAAGAGTGATGCAGTAGTATCTGCGCCTGGATCTATATGTATAACGACATCAGGAGAGATATTGTGATGTTGCAGAATTCTGCAAGTTGATAGGGCCGATACCACGATGAAGCGGCAACGATTGGCTTTAACCCATTCAATATTTTTGAGTGTTGAAGGGCCTGAAAAAAGGAGTAAGATGGGTTTTTCTGACACGATATTTTGAGAGTGCAGTTGATTAACATTTACAAAAGAGTAGTTTTGCGATAAATAATGAGGTGAATCAATAAATCGAAGCAGCATCGCACTGTAACCATAACTAATATAATCTTGTGCAAGAACATGACCTTGAAGTCTTCTAAGTTGAGGCTCATAATTGAGATTAAAAGGAATATGTTTCATATTAAGGTTAAAGTTATTGCCTTTGTCTAAAAATTGAGTAAAGATTACTCTTTCTGGCATCTCCTCATCAGCAATAGAAAAATAACAATAATAATTTTGTGTCAGGAGTTTGTAATTTGTAACAAATAAAGAAAGTCTAAAAAGCTCAAGATTTTTTTCTTTTATAAAAATAACTTGTGGATTGAGTTTTTTAAGAACACCTTCAAGATGAAGCCCCAAGCCAACATCTAAAAAAATAACTTTCTGTACCTTAGACATATAGGTTTCGGGACCAGTATAGGCTTGTGTATAATTTATAATTTTTATTGTTGCCCATAGTGAATTATGAAATGAAAGTTCACTTTTATCGATGTAATCAGCTTGTTCCTCGTTTGCATAAACATATTTGTGTGCTTTAAAAACAGCTCCAGTACGCTTTAGGTTGAGATTTTCAACTATTCTTTTGGAATACTCAATGCTATTTTCTCCATAAAGCCATTCATTACTGCTTATTTCTAAGACATCAAAATACCCCTCTTCTTTATACTCCAGAGCATAGTGTTCTTTATAGGTACCGTCATCAATAAGTTGATTTAAAAGAGTAAGTTTTTCATAAATCGGTTTATGATTTTCTTCAAAATATTTGAGGTTTTCTTGAAATGTTTGTAATGCAAGTTTTTCTATATCATGCATGAAACCCCTTTTTCTCCATTAGAAACCATGTTGTATCACCTTGCATAAAAACTGGGTCTCTGCGATACACAAAACCATAATCTACTAATTGTAAATCTGGGTACGTCTCCATAAGCTCTCCTGCAAAATCTCGTTTATACATTTTATCACTATGCTCTCTATAAGGGATTTCCATAGGAGTAGGGTTATAGTACTCTATCATACAGATATAACGGTTACTGTTTTCGTACATCGTTTTATAGACTTGGGGTAACATGGTAGGTTCAAGATGAATCAATACGCCTTTAGAAAAAACAAAATCATTTTTCTCATTGGAAGAAAAATCAAAAATTGATTGATGGTAAACTGTTAAATCTTTAATTTGTGAGAGTTGTTCGACTGCTTTGGCATTAATTTCAATAGCACTAAATTTTACATGTGGAAGTAAGCTTTTAAGCGCATGAATATTCATCCCAATATTCGCTCCAAATTCAATGACAGAATGCACATTCCTTGTGTGTCGGAGAATGGTTGAAAAAAGTGCAGTATTGGATGCGAGTAGCCATGCATCTTTATTGCGTGAGATGTATTCGTCGCCAAATTCACCAGCCCAAAATTTTTCTTGTTCCGTTTTAAATGAATTCATAGTGTGCCTTGTGTGTAAAATTTGTAGAATATTAAGCAAAAACTATGCCGTACTCCAAGATATCATAGAAGGTACCATCTTTAAATAGTGCCTCTTTGCGTCTGCCTTCAAGCTTCATGCCTAAAGAAAGGGCGAGACGCTGCATCGGAGTGTTGGCTTCACTTGTTCCGCAATAGATGCGGTGCAGTTTTAAAATCTCAAAACCATACTTTAGTAAAAGTTTTCCTGCCTCTTTGGAAAGTCCTTTACCCCAAAAGGCTTTATCGCCGAGTAAGATGGCAAATTCTGCGCTTTGATTTTTGGTTGAAATGGCTTGGAGCGCGATATTGCCAATGTGCTTATCGCTTGCTTTATCGCAGATCGCAAAGACTTTACATGTAGGGTTGTTTTGCACATTTTGAATGTAAGAAAGCGCCATCTCTTTGGTGTAAAGCGTATCGCCGTGTGAGTTATATCGACAGACTTCATAATCGTTCAACCAAGAGGGATAATTTCTCTCAGCATCGTTTACATGTAAAGGTCGAAGATAGAGATGCTCTCCAGCGAGTTTCACGCCAGTTCCTCTCTGTTTTCCCATACTTTAATAAACGCTTTAACCACATCGTCCATATCTTCTTTGCTCATACCAGGGCGCATCAGTTCATGCGTGAAAAGACGCTCAAAATGGAGACTCTCACACACGGGGCAGTCACCTTCTTGGTAGGCTACAGTTGAGAGATTAAACGGATAACCTTTGCTTCCAAAGGCCATTTTATGTGCAAATATAGGTTGTAAGTAGATAGGTTTAACGTAACCGCAACCTATTAAAACATCAGAATCATCACGCATCAGTGTGCGCGGAAGTTCGGCTTTGACTGCTTTAATGAAGACATCACGGGAGACACCAGCTTTGACAGCGTCAAACTCCAAAGGATGCACATAAAACGCGTGTTTGACATGTTCTCTTTGGAGTGTGGTTCTAAGGCAGGGAATGCTTTTGAGTGCTTCGTTGATGTAGGCGACATTGTTTTGGCGTTGTAGCACTAAATCGGGGAGTTTTTTGAGTTGTTCACGTGCTACTGCACATTCCATCTCTGTCATACGAAAGTTAAATCCAACCATATTAATGAGGTCTTTGGGTGAATCAAAGCCTTTATTGGCGATAACGGATTCGGCGTGATTTCGGATAAGTTGTAGTTTATTGGCTAGAACATCATCATTGGTCACGATAACACCGCCTTCACCTGCGTGAATATGTTTGTGGTAATTAAGTGAATAAACACCTATATCGCCCAACGTTCCAGCGTAACGTTCTTTATACATGGCACCAGGAGCTTGCGCCGCATCTTCGATAACGATGAGGTTATGCTCTTTAGCGATAGCATTGATGGCTTCAACATCATAAGGTTGTCCGAAAATATCGACAACGATGATAGCTTTTGTCTTTTGTGTGATATTCTTTTCAACACTTTTCGGATCTAAACAGTAGGTATCTTTTTCAACATCCGCAAAGACAGGAATGCCTCCATAAAAAAGTGGCGCAACAGCTGAGGCTGACATGGTGTACGGACTAACAATGACTTCATCTCCTTCCTCAATGCCCGCAGCACCCACAGCGCAAATAAGCCCAGAGGTTGCTGAGTTGACGCTAATGGCATGCTTAACACCAAAGTATGCTGCCCACTCTTGCTCAAATGCTTTAACTTCCACACCACCGTAAAAATCTTCATGCCAAGCGCCTAAATATGTAGAGAGTTTTCCGCTTCGCAGAACTCTTAAAACAGCTTCTTCTTCCTCTTTTCCTATCGTGTTGTAAGCAGGAAAAGGTTTAGTGCGGAGTTTTTCTCCACCGTTAATGGCTAGTTTCATGTATGTTTCTCTTTGTTGATAGTTTCAAAAATTTTTTCATGAAGGACAATGTGCTCTTCTAAAATTTGCTTTGCTTTTATATCGTCCACACTGAGTAAAAATTCAAGGGAGTGAAGGGCGTAAAATTGAAGAGAATTAGGAAGGCTTGTTTCGTGCTCTAAGGTAAAATAACCCTCATAAAGTGAAGAAGGTTTTTTCGCATAGGTATCGATTTTTGCACCTCCTTCTTTGATTTCAATTTTGCCATGTTCAAACCAAATGCTAAGCTCAAACGCTGAGTAAGGAAGCTCATCTATACAACTCAGTAGTCCTTGTGCTTTTTCCAAGCTGACTTCAAAATCACCACTGATATCGTGTTCTAAAAGTTTTACGTGTAAAGGCTCAATAATTTTTATTTGTCCAAAAAAGTAGCTAAGAATATCAAGCATATGGATGCCATTGTGCAGTAAGCCTTTGGTGAAAACACCTTGAAAACGCAAAACTTTGCCCCATTTATGCATCGCAATATCATTGGCAAGTTGGATAAAAGAGGGGTCATATCTGCGCATTAAATGGATAAGAATTCTCTTGTCGCTCTCAAGTAGTAAAGGTTTTAAATGTTCTAATTCTTTTAGTGTGCTCACTAAAGGTTTTTCGCACATAATATACTTAATATTTTTTACATGTAAAGCATCTTCAAGTGCTTTGGCGTGAAAAGGAGTAGGTGAAGCAAGTGCTAGGAGGTCGATAGTTTCGTATTCGAAAAGTGCATCTAAGGCATAATAGACTCCAACTTTACCCCAACGCCCTATGAAAGCTTGTTGGTTGGTAATGCTTGGCTCACAAATGGCCACAAGCTTACAGTTTGAGTGTTTTGCAATGGCATGAGCATGTGAAGCGATATTGGTGCTTTGAGGCGAATCTATCAATCCCCCAATACTTCCAGACCCAACAATCGCACACGAAAGTGGCTTTTGCATTAGTTTCCTAAGTAGACTTCTCTCATAACCCATTGAAAAAAGAGTATCGCTTATAGCACATCACTTTTTAAAACTAAAAACATCGCCATAGCTTTGGTTATGACTCAATTTTGAGTTTTAAAAATTAACGCACTCTACCCAAACTCTTTATCTTTTCAAGAGTTATGAAAGAAGTCTAATGATTTTTTATAAATAAAGCAAAATCTGTACCGAAATCGTGATGGTGTTTTTGTGCGATATGAAGTTGCGTTATATTGAGGTTTTTAAGGCTCTTGAGTTGGTTGGATTGGGGCAGAGGAACTGAACATTCTCGTTTATCCGAAGGAATATAAGAGATAACTTTTTTGCCGAGTAAATAAGCAGTATAAAGGGCTACGGTGTCAATACCGATGATAATTTTGGCATTTGCAATATCTTCTAAAAGCGTATCGTGGCTAAATTCTATGGTGTTATCAATGGTTTGGTAAGTTTCAGGTGAGTCGGAGGGATGTAAGCGAATAATTATTTTCTCACAGCCAAATTTTTCTTTACATGTAAGGATATTTTCAAACACTTCTTTTTCAGTAAAACCCCAAAAATAGGTATCTCCAAAAGAAGCTTGAGCCACTTTGGCGGTAGGTTCGCTCAAGAAAAGTAAGGTATTACTTTGTTTTGTGTCTTTAAAAGCTTTTAGTTGTGCAAGAAGGGCATAATTTTTTATAGCGATAATATTGGGGAGTCCTAACTCTTTTGCTTTGTCCTCGCTGGTTTTATCATGCGCAACGATAAAGCTGGGTAGGTTGTTTTCCCAATTTGGCTCTGGATAACCAAAGCGTTCACGGTAATTTGTCCAGTGGTCTAAAAATGCAAGACTTGGGAGTTTGTGCTCTTTGGCATAGTCTAAAAAGTGGTACTCAAGATGGTTTTGCCAACCAGTACTATACAGGATGATGGAAGGATTAAAAAAAAAGAGTTTAGCATGAATCTCTTCTTTAATAGGTGCAATTTTACAGCTATATGCTTCAATATTTTTTGCTTCAATCAGCCTAAAACAAGGTGAATCTGCCAAACAAAAAACGCGAAATTGCCCCACATGTAAAGAAGCCTTGAGCAATTCCAGAAGAATTTCTGCCCCTCCAGCATCGTGGGCAAATAAAGCAATTTTTTTCACTCAATATCTTCTTTTTTGAGCCTATCTCCAAAATGTAAATCCACTTTGGCAGATTTACCTAAAATCTCGTTTAGATATTTGGGATGAAGTCCGTATCCTGGGCGAATGGAGCGGATATTTTCTTCGCTGAATTTTTCACCTTTTTTAATATCTTTTGCGACATAAAGACTTCGACTAAACTGTCGTCCTTTGATGGCTTGTTCATCGGTATGGTAAGTTGGTTTACCTAAAAGTTTTTCGGTATCACGTACCGCTTGTACCATATGTGAAAATTCATCAACATCGAGTGAAAAAGAGGCATCCGCTCCACCGATAGTTTTGTCTAAAATAAAATGTTTTTCAATGACTTTTGCTCCAAGTGCTACTGCCGCAATGGGTGCTGTAATGCCTAATGTGTGGTCTGAAAATCCTGCTAGTACTCCAAACCTTTGACATAAATCAGGCATGGTTAGAAGATTTGCCCCTTCCAGTGGAGCAGGGTAAGAAGAGGTGCATTGCAACAAAATAATATTGTTATTGCCTACACTTTTGCAGATAGCCACCACATCTTCAATTTCTTGCAGTGTCGCAATGCCTGTGGAGATGATAATAGGCTTTTGGCAAGAAGCAATATAACGAACAAGCTCATAATCAGTGACTTCAAAGCTGGCCACTTTGTAGGCGGGAGGATTAAGTGTTTCTAAAAAATCTACTGCACTTTTATCAAAAGGGGTTGAAAAGCAGAGCAGTCCCTCTTCTTTTGCTACGGCAAAAAGCTCTTGATGCCACTCCCATGGCGTATAAGCTTCTTGATAAAGAGCATAAAGTGTTTTGTTGTCCCAAAGTGTTCCCCCTTTGACGATAAAATCTTCTTTATCGCAGTTTAGAGTGAGTGTATCAGCGGTATATGTTTGCAGTTTTATGGCGTCTGCACCCGCTTTTTTGGCAGCTCTTATCGTCTCTTTTGCTGTTTCGATGCTATTGCCATGATTGGCTGAAAGCTCTGCAATAATGAATGTATGTGTACTCTCTAAGTCAAAATTACCGATTTTCATGTGTTAACTCCATACAAATAACCTCTTTTTCATTGACGTATATGTGCGCTTTTTCGCAAAATCCAAATTTTTCATACAGCGCTTTGGCTCTTTGGTTGCCATCAAATACTTCAGCGATGAGTGTTTTTACTTTTAATGTCTCAAACGCATACTCTATGATGGTTTGCATTAACAGCGAACCCATACCTTTTTGATGCAGCATAGGATTGGTGTAAAGTCCTAGTGTTGCACTGTGTGTGCTAATAGCATTAAAGTCGATAACACCGATATTTAAACCTTCATGTTGTGCTAGAAAATAGCGTTTGTCATCACGTGTTTTAAGGCTTTCGATAAAACCAAAATGCTCTGCTTCACTGATTGTGTGCGCATTGTACATATAGGTTTTGATATTTTCGTGGTTTCGCCACGCTAAAATCATTCTTTTTTGAGCATCACTGAGTGTTGTAAAGTTGGTTAAATGCACACGCATCCCACTCCTTTAAAACAGGATACTCCTGCTGTTTTAAGTATCGATACATATCGTCTTGGTTGTCTGCCACTTTAATGGCGATAAAAGGCAGTTCCATATAAAGTACTTCATGCACCATGACACTAGGTGTCGTGATAGCAAAATGGCTTTGGTGAAGCAGTTTGGCGACTTCATGTGAGTTTACGTGCAAGGTAATGTTAGGATTGGTTGCAATATAGTTTTGAAGTTCTTCAAGATAGGCATTGGCAGTTGTCGTCAGAACGCATACGTGCAACATGGGTGGTAATGTTTTTACGATAGATAGCGTGATGTTGGTAGCATCAGTCCCACCCATAGCGACCAATACATCATATATCTTATCGCGTACTTGCTTTTTCTCTTCTCTAAATTCATCACGAATCAGTGTATATAAAATCCCACAGCGAAGTTCACAAGACTTTGGGACTAATGTTTTATAGCGTTTTTTATCGGCTGAAATATTATGATTTAAAAGAATATCACAATGATGTGCTTGATAAGTGTCATCGAACGAGAGAATTTTTACACCCGTTGCTTCTTTGACAGCACGCTCAAAATGCGCATTAATTCCATAATGGTCGATAACCAACAAACTTATATGTAAAGTTTTTATGAGTTCTATAAGTTCATCTTCGTTGTTGGTTTTTAAGATTTTGACTTCATAAGGGATAGAAGCGATAATGTTGCCTTCTAAGTTTTGGCAGGCAAAAATCACTTTATCTTCGCATTGTTTAGCAAAGACTAAATCACGCATAATATGCCCTAACCCTATCGTGCTAGAGCTATCACTTCGGATGAGTGTGCTCACGATAAGCCCATCGCCTTGTACATAAACTCAGCTCTCGTCCAATCCTCTGGCGTATCAATATCTTGTACCAAATGACGAGGCAATAACACAACACTTGAATGTGGTGCAAAAATCATTTTTCCCTCCAACCACGCTTGTGGTCTTCCCCAATAAAATTGTCCTGCGTCATGGTATGCCTCTTCCAAGTCTTGGCTTCGAGTACCAAAATGTTCTGGATAAAACATCTCCACAGCACCATCTTCTCTAAGCTTGATAGCACGCTGTATGGGAAAAGGAAAACTGGTTGCACTAAAGCAGTACTCTGATTGAGATGCCAGAAGCTTCTTATAGGCTTCTTGGATATAGTTTGGTTGCACAAAAGGTGCGGTGGCATAAAGACAACAGACCGCTTCAACCTCACTGAGGTCATGTACTGAAGCGGTAATGGCATGAGCGATGACGGGAATAGTTGCCGTGTGGTCATCACTGAGCTCTTTGGGGCGCATAAACGGAATGTCAGCGCCTAAGGATTGAGCTAACGTTGCGATTTCTTCATCATCGGTACTCACGACGATTTTATCAAAACAGCCACTTTGTAAGGCGGCTTCAATGCTATAAGCGATCATCGGTTTGCCACAAAATGCTTTGATATTTTTTCGAGGGATACGCTTACTCCCACCTCGTGCTGGAATCACAGCGAGTTTCATAGCGTGCATCCTTTGAGTGAAGCTAAGGTTTCAAGAAGTGTATCTGCAACCATCATAGCATCTTCCATACTCATACCTTGATGGCAAGGGATAGAAAGTTCTGCTTTGTAAAAATCTTCAGTTGTATTAAGGCGTTGTTCGCCAAAAAGCTCTTTATAGTAGCTAAATTGATAGACAGGTTTATAGTGTACTTGCACACCAAGTCCTTTTGCGTGTAGAGCTTTAAAAATCTCTTCTTTGGAGCACCATAGGCTACGGTCTAGCAAAATAGGGTAGAGGTGGTAAGTACTTTTTTTTGATTTTTCGATAGCAATCGTGGTAAAAAAAGGATTTCCAGCAAAACGTTCATCATAGTAATGTGCAATTTCATTGCGTTTTTGTATAAAAACATCTAAACGTTTTAGTTGTGAAAGTCCCAATGCGCAGGCGACATCGCTTAGGCGGTAATTTTCGCCAAGGGTTATCATATCAGAATTCCATAACTCTTTTTTGACGATACCATGACTACGTAAAAGTTTGGCTTGTTCATAAAAAGCGGTGTTGTTCGTGGCTATCGCTCCACCTTCAAAAGTCGTAATGGGCTTAATCGCATGAAAACTAAAGATGGTCATATCGGCAGTTTGCCCCACTTTGATGCCATGAAGCTCACTGCCAAGTGCATGGCTTGCATCTTCGATAAGAAAAAGTTTATGTTTGTCGCAAAGTGCTTTTATGATGCCAATAGGCAGTGGATTTCCGCCAAAATCCACAGGCACTATGGCTTTGGTTCGAGGCGTGATTAACGCCTCTAGTTTACGTTCATCGATGTTTCCATCGTAACGAATATCGCAAAATAGAGGCGTTGCTCCACATTGGATGGCGGTATTGGAGGTTGCGGCAAAGGTGAGAGGTGTCGTAATGACTTCATCGCCTTTTTGTAACCCAATGATTTGATAGGCAACATGTAAAGCCGAAGTGGCAGAGTTCATGACACAGACGTGTTTAACACCTAAGTAAGAAGCTAAAGTCTCTTCAAAATCACTGACTTTTTTGCCACCCGTGAGAAAATCACCTTTGAGTGTTTCAACAACGGCATCAATATCGCTTTGATCAATACTTTGTCTGCTGTAAGGAATCATGCTTCTATCATCTCCATCAAGCCTTTGGCATCGAGCCATTGTGTATTGGTTTCCGAACTATACTCAAAACCATATTTCACGCTTACCCCTTTTTCACCAATCGCATTGCATGTAAAGTCATTTTGTTGCGTAAAAATAATGCTTGGCTGAATCACATAGTGATCATGAAATTCAAGTGTAAGGTGACTGTCATCTTTAGGCACCATCACTTCATGCATCTTCTCTCCTGGGCGAATGCCGATGATTTTAACACCTAGATGAGGGGCCATACTTTTGGCTAAGTCGACCATCTTCATGGAAGCAATTTTAGGGATAAATATCTCGCCCCCTTGCATACGTGCAAAGTTTTTAAGCACAAATTGTACGCCTTGTTCTAGCGTAATCCAAAAACGTGTCATCTCTGCTTCAGTAATAGGGAGCTCTTTAACTCCTTCGCTAATAAGTCTTTTAAATAAAGGCACAACAGAGCCACGGCTTCCTACAACATTACCGTACCTTACAACCGAAAATTGTGTACGTCTAGCACCTCTAATGTTATTGGCAGCGACAAAAAGTTTGTCACTTGCTAGTTTGGTTGCTCCATAGAGATTGATAGGATTGGCTGCTTTATCGGTTGAGAGTGCGATGACTTTTTCAACGCCACATTCAAGGCATGCATCAATAACATTTTGTGCACCATAGATATTGGTTTTGATGCATTCCATAGGGTTGTATTCTGCAATAGGAACGTGTTTGAGTGCGGCTGCATGAATGACATAACTAACACCGTACATCGCTTTTTTAAGCCTATCGAGGTCTCGCACATCGCCTATCATAAAACGCATACAAGGGTTGGTAAATTGTTGAGCCATTTCATATTGTTTAAGTTCATCGCGAGAGTAAATGATGATTTTATTGGGTTTATAGTTTTTTAAAAGAATTTCGGTATATTTTTTGCCAAAACTGCCTGTTCCACCGGTAATAAGAATATTTTTGCCATTAAACACGATAACCCTTTTTGTAGATTTTCCCTAAGTTAAAGCAATTTCAATTCCAAAGTTTGAAATATTTAAAGAATGGGTGTATAATAAAACAGATAAACGAAGGAGGCTATCATGCAAGTCGGCAATAGTTTCAATACACAAACAAGCAATTATGTGAATGACAATAAAACAGGGGTTGAAAAAGCACTCGCAAGAATTGCAGCAACCAAAGAGTTAAATGGCACAGATGGCGCAAGTTTGATACTTTCCAATGCCCTTTCATCTCAAATTTCTTCGATGACGCAAAGCATTCAAAATAGCAACGATGCTATTGGTATGTATCAGATTGCTGATGGTGCATTAAAGGCATTAAGCATCGGAAGTGATACGTTAGGTGAACTTTCTGTGCGTTATAACAGTGATACCCTTAATGCTTCTCAAAAAGGGAGTTTAGAGCAAGCGTTTACATCAGTAACAAAAGGTATGAAAGACATCATGGCTCAAGCCACTTTTAATGGTCAAAATGTGCTCTCTTCGACATTGGGACTTGATGCATCACAATTAGATTCACTTTCAATCAGCAATCAGCAAAGTGTCAGTGATCTTCAAAACAATCTGACATCACTTAGCTCTGAAGTCAGCTCTCGTACCAAGTCTTATGAGGTCGGTATCGCCAATGCGCTTTCTTCCGTGAGTAATCTTACCAGTGCGAATGCGCAAATATCTGAAACACCGTTGGATAAAATCATCTCAGACTTTTCTCAAAATCAGATCAAATTAGACAGTTCGATGATGGCTCAATTGCATCAAACAACGCTGATGCAGCAACAAATATCCACGTTATTAGCGTAAGCTTGAACAATACAACATTCTACCGAAATGCCTATGCGAAGCATGGTGTTTCGGCCATGGGTGTCAATTGGCATTCTAAAGAAACTCAAGAGATGCGTTTTGCCATCATCGCTCAACTGCTTAAATCAGAGAAGATTGCTCATAGTACGATTTTAGATGCAGGGTGTGGATTTGGTGATTTGTATCTTTACCTTCATCAACAAGGCCTTCGGCCTAAACACTATGTGGGTGTCGATGTGATGGACGAATTCATCCAAATCGCGCATAAACGATTAGCCAGATTTAGTAATTGCAAGCTTATGAGCCACTTGCAAATTTAACTAAGCAGCCAAGTCAATATCTTCTAAACTTAATTTTTTAACTTTTAAAAAAACTGGTTTTAGTCATCGCCTGTAATTTTACAGTTTTTTAGCTAATTTGCCATTT
>JAQUVE010000107.1 GCA_028693565.1 Sulfurospirillaceae bacterium
GCTAAAGATTATGAATAATTTTTAGAACACTTGGACACTTTATGCTACAATTAAATTCTAAAAATATCCCTTACCAAAGTGTCCAAGTGTTTCTGACTTTGGTGTCCAAGTTCTCCGATATAGCCATATAATAAATTGCCAATTTTTCAATTTTATACAGGTGAAAAAGAGAGCTATTATGATGAAGAAGATATTAAAAAAGTAAAATCTTTCTTGAACTTCTTTATTGAAAAAAAAGAGCTGAGCCCACAATTTTCTCAAAACGATAATATGAATCAAGCGTTTGAAAACTCTCAAAAAATTATGGAAGATGAGAACTTGATTTTAAAGCTACTTAATGAATTTCATAAACACTATGCTGTGCATCCCAATTCATATAAACAGTTTATTTTCGAACAAGCAAAACAAAAACCTTTTACATCTCTAGTGAAAGCAATTACAAAAAATCCTCTATTTGTTCTAAAATTGATTATTTTAACCATCTTAACCAAACTTCATACCACAATAACCAAACTTACCTCTTCCCAAAAACCATCTTAACATTCATACTTACATTATCTTTTACGTGAAAGAAAATCACATAAAGGGTATGCGCATATCCTAACAAGGAAAGAAGATGACAACTTTAAATGTCAAAGGTTTATTAGGTAGAGATTGTGAGACATTTAGTCTTGATAGATGCCTCGTTGCAGAAGCAACGAGGGACTGTGTCCCTGTGGCGACTGCGAAAGGGGCAAAACATCGAGTAGGTTTGCTGGTAATACTCGATGACAAACGTCATCAGGGTCAAAAATATCGTTTAGAGGTGGTTTCTTATGGAAAATAAGCCACTTCTTATGACATCTGGAATTGATAGTTTGTATTATCATTGTGAAAGTTCTCTTGAATATGATGAACTCTTTTTGGATATTGTCGATCAAATAGAGACTCAAAAAGACAATTTTGCACGTAGTGAAAAACGATATCAGGCTAATGATTTGCTAATCAAAATTGCTGATATTTCTTTGAATTATTTAGGATTTTCAGAGGGATATTATTGGTTTAGAGATCAGCATGAGTTTTTCAAAATTGGGTTTAAAGACAAATTCAAAATGAGACGCTTGCATGATATTCGTGTACAGTTGCAAGGGAAAGGGATTTATACTATTGGCATTACATCCATTATTGCTTATATTGATTCCATTTTGGAAGGATATACAACGAGATTAAGGCCCATCATTCGAGTGGATATAAATACTTTTGTGCAATATGATTTTTCGTTTGTGGATCGCTCTATGTTTGTGACACACAAAAAGAATTATTCGACTATTTCAGAAATTGGAGATGCAAACAGTATTCAAACGCTTTATGTTGGCAAACCGCCTTTTATGCTAAGACTCTATAACAAAACTTTAGAGATGAAAAAATCTAAAAAAGAGGATTTGATGCGTGAATACTTAGCCAATTATGGCTTTGATTTAGAAGCTCCAATTTTCAACGTAGAGTTTCAGATGCATAGACCTCATCTTAAAGCCTATGGTATTCAAACGGTGGATGATTTGCTTTTGAATGTGAATAACCTTTTTCATAGCGCTATGGATGAGATACGGCTTATTGATACTTCAAGCATATCAGAAAATGGCATTGAACATAACAACAAGCACCGCGCCGAAACCTTACCGATTTGGGAGCAGATTAAGGAGCAGTTTGATGCGAATGAGTTTTTACAGATCCAAATGGACTTAAAGCGTATCAAGCGTATTGAGCACCTTTATGACTACGAGCGTTTTCAAAGTGACTTTATTGCTTTGATGAGAAAAGCTTATCTAAATTGTCTTTTTGTTGATCAAAAAACTTTAGTAGATAGTTTGGATCAATTTGTGCAAGATATGGATAAAACGATGCCATTTTATGAGCGTGAGAAATCAATTCCAGTTGATATTATTGATATGTCAGGAAATGCGTATCATTATAAGCTCTTTCAAGATGGTTCGGTACGTGATGCAACATTGCCACCTTCTGTTACACGCATGGATGATATGGAACTACTCTATCATTTAAGCACATTAGAAAATAATTCCAATAGTGTAAATGAGTCTGATGCTAAACAAAAGCGGATTCAATACAAAATTGCTTATGACGAGGCAATAAGACGAAAATTAATTAATCGTAATGAGATGCAGTTTAAGGAGCTGAAATGAGTCAATTTCTCACTCAAAAAGAAGCTTCCGATTTTTTAAGAATATCGGATGAAACGCTTAAACGCTATAAGCAACGTGGATCATTAATCTGCGGTGTTCATTATTTTAAGCGTGAGGGCATTGTCCGTTTTGATAAAGAACAATTAGCACAATGGCTAAAAGGTGAACCAATCAAAGTGGCTTCAAGAATTGTTGATGAAATATTGGCTAGTATTTAGATGCCGATTTGTGAGAAAGGTCACAAATGATTTATCTACGAAGTAGAGAAGGCAAATTGTACGCACGTTTTTTCATTGATGGGAAAGAAGTGAGTAAATCACTTAAACTTGATGATACAAAACAGAACCGTACTTTTGCTAAAAAGCAGATATTCCCCGAATTAGATCGAAAGATCTATTCGGGTGAGTATAGAAGGGTTGCTAAAACATTAGCTTATTACAGCGCTAAATATTTAACGCTTAAAGAAAGTGCCAAAAGTTACCCTGATATTGCAAGACGAGTTGAAGCCATAAATAAGGTTTTTGGAACTAAAAGAATAGACACTATCACCAAACTGTCTATTAAAGAGTGGCTGAATAGTTTTAAGATTAAAAACATCTCAAAAAAGAACTATTTAGTGGCTCTAAAAGGTATCTTTGGCGTAGCATATGATGATGAAGCTATCGAAAAAAATATCATCAATGATATTTCGATTGGCACATATGAATCAGTGCAAGCAGAACCATTTAGCGAGGATGAAGTAAGGCTTATATTAGAGGCGAGCGAAGGAGAGTTTAAAAACTATCTTGGTATTGCTTTTAATACAGGAATGAGAACAGGCGAGATTTTGGGATTAATGCTCTCTGACATTGATGCTACAACAATCAGTGTTAAACGTGCTGTTAGCCGAAATTCAAAAGAGCCTACGACACCTAAAACGCAAAAGAGTATTAGAAAAATTCCTATACTTGAAGCGTGTATACCTTATTTACAAGATCAGATAGAACGAGCTATTCAGAAAAAAAGCCTCTATCTGTTTTCAAGTGAAACAACAGGTTCACATTATTCTGATGCAAGTGCGCTAAAGACAAAATGGAAAAAGGTAATGGTATGCTCAAAGGTACATTATCGAAAGTTGTATAACACTCGTCATACTTTTGCAACAGCAATGTTAAGAAGTGGGCAAGTAAGTGTATTAACAGTTGCCAAGATGTTAGGTCATTCTAACTCTAAAATGGTGTTGACAACTTATGGTGGTTTCATTGCATCTGAGGAATTAAAGATTGATAGGAGTATCAAGCTTTATGGAACAAATCATGGAACAGTAGAGAAAATGGTTTGAAGAATGGTGGAGCATAGCGGGATCGAACCGCTGACCTCAACGCTGCCAGCGTTGCGCTCTCCCAGCTGAGCTAATGCCCCACGACAAATGTGGAAAAAAGATTTTATCCAAGCAAAGCTTAAGAAAAGCTCTAGGCGGCATACTTTTTAGTAATTTCTAGTTTAATAGTTTCGTAGGCTTCTTGAATTTTTTGAAACATAAGGATATTTTTACATAATGAGTGGCTATCAGGGTGGTATTGTTTAGCCAGACGAAGGTATTTTTTACGAATACTCTCTAAGCTCTCGCCCAAAGATGCTCCTAAGAGAGTATAACATTGTGCCAAAGGGCTTAAATACAAAGGTTTTGAAGCAGTAGGTTTGCTTTTTTTTCTAATGAGTTTAATAGGTTTATCATGAAGTGCAATGAGGCGATGCAGAAAGTCTAGGTTTTCTGTTTGTGAATGAAAAGCACACGTATAATAAAGAGAAGTCAAAAATTCTTTACGTTTTTTGAGTTCTTTATGATTGGGAAAATTGATAAGCGTTTCATTAATCCAAAAAGATTTAGAGAAATTTTTTGATAGTGTTTGGCTGACATGCAAGAAATGTGACGAATGTTCCGAAATATCGACAGTAATGCAATGTGCGCTAAGATGTAATTTCATATGTTCCTCCTTCTCTTGGAGGTTAAAAAGCAAAAGTAGTTCCATACTTAATGGCAATGATTTTATACTCAAATGAAGCAGTGAATGCTTTATGAGTATTTAGACAAAAAAATCATACACATTTACACGTAAAACCGTTGCAATTTTATAAAGATGTTCAAGTGAAAATTTTACCTTGCCATAACCCGCTTCAGCACCAGCGATGAGAGAGGTAGACTTAAAGCCGATAAGTTCAGCGAGCTCAAGTTGGCTTAGCCCTTTGGACTGACGAATTTTCTGAACATTTTGGCCTATTTTTCTGTGAAATGATTTGATGTCATTTTCGTTAAATTCTTTGACGTCAATATTATTATTTATTTTAAAATTGCCCATTGTTTACTCTATTATAATAGATTGTTAATACTTAAGTTTAGTATGATAGAATTCTCTTTGCAATCTATTATAGTAGAGTAACAAAAATATGATTCTTTAGTCACTCAAATATAATTATTTAGTAAGGGAAGTTATGAGCCACGAAGTTATATTGCACGATGAAATTGTTGAGATGCTCTCTGTTATGGTGGAGGAAAAAGACACCTATACTTTTGGGCACTCAAAAAGAGTTGCAACCTATAGTGCCAAAATAGCTAAAGCATTATGCTTAAGTCAAGAAGAGCAAGATATTATGTATCAAGCAAGTTTATTACACGATATTGGTAAGATATTAACCCCTGAGGCAGTTTTACTAAAACCTCGTAAATTTAATCGCCAAGAGTATGACATCATTAAAAAGCATCCAATGGATGGGGCAAGAATGGTGGCTTTTATCTCTCCGTTTAAGGCGTATGCAGACATTATTGCCCATCATCATGAACATTATGATGGTTCAGGCTATCCTGATGGATTAAAAGCTGAAGAAATTCCTTTACTTTCTCGTATTATGAGCATAGCGGATGCTTTTGATGCAATGACAACCAATCGTATCTATAAAGCACGAAAAAATATTCAGCAAGCTATCGATGAGTTACGGCGATGCAGTGGTAAACAATTTGATCCATATTTGGTGGATGTTGCTATTCAAACGCTCTCTTCTTTGAGTGAACTTGTCACCTTCTCTCAATCCCCCAAAGATGCCATTCAAGAGGCTCGTTTTTCTTATTTTTTTAAGGATTCTCTTACAAGCGCTTATAGCGGTGAGTATCTGAATTATTTTTTACTACATAATAAAGAAACACAACAATTTCAATGCTGCTATTTTATTCAAACACGGCAGATGCAAGTATATAATAAAAAATATGGTTGGAAAATGGGTGATCATGCATTAGTAGAAATTGCACTAAGATTAAAAGTTTTGTTTCATACGAGTTACATTTTCAGGATTTTTGGAGATGATTTTGTTGTGCTAAGTCCTTCACATATGAGTATTGATGAAAAGGAGATAGTGTATAAATTATCATGTGGGTTTGACGGATTAAGTATCTGTTTGGAACACTTTGATTTAAATAATTTACCTATTCTAAAATGGGAAAATCTTGAAAAATATAGCGTTTCTACTTATAAAATCTGAAACGAATATTATCCAATAAAAGCGATTTTATAAATAAAAAAAATTCTTGCCAACAGGTTAACTTTTTTTTAATTTGAATTGAGTTATAGTAGTTACATTTTTCAGCCAGATTGAGAATAAAGCATAAAGATTTTGAGGAGATAGTGTGAGTAAGCGAGTGATTTTAGTGGATGACTCCAAAACGATTTTAGCAACGGCGGAGATGGCATTAGAAGATATGATCGGCAAGGGAATTATCGAATTTAAGACTTATCTTAATCCCGCTGAACTTTTAGAGGCACTACTATCAGGTGCAGAAGATTATGATCTTCTTATTAGTGATATTAATATGGCACAAATGAGTGGGCTTGATCTTTCCGAGCAGTTGAAAAGTCATGATAAATTTAAAAATAGACCTATATTGATACTAACGACAGAGAGTTCTCCCGAGATGAAGGCGAGAGGTAAAGCTATCGGTGTAACAGGCTGGATGGTGAAACCTTTTAGTGATGATAAGCTAATCAAAGCTATAACTATGGTGCTAGGACTATAAATTATGGAAGAAAAAAAAGCAAAAAGTGTTGGTTTAAACACCAATCGATTTCTGACATTTTACCTTGATGAAGAGATTTACGGCGTTGATATCTTTGATGTTAAAGAGATTATCGCAATGATGAAAACAACACCGGTTCCTAAAACACCTCCCTTTATCAAAGGCGTGATGAATCTTAGGGGCAACATTATTCCCGTAGTTGATATGCGTATCAAATTTGATATGCCAGAAGTTGAACCACAAATGTATACAGCTATCGTCATCATTACCATTGAAAACAAAAACATTGGTTTTATCGTTGATAAAGTTGAAGAAGTCGTTAATGTTGAAGAGGACAATATGTCAGCACCACCTGAATTTGGAGCCAGTGTTGATACACGATTTATCAAAAGTATGGCAAAGCAGAAAAATAAGGTCATAATGATTCTTGATTTGGTAGCTCTTTTTGGTGAAGAAGAGCTTAGTTTGGTTCAAAATTTAAGTAAAACAATCAGTGATAAAGGATAGAGGATGGGTAGTAATATGACTTTAGGAAAAAGAATTTCTATTGGTTTTGGTATTTTAGTATTTATCACATTAGTCTTAGGCGCAATTGGCGTTTTCAATATGCGTGGAGCTGCTAGTGATTCGGCAAATCTTTCAGAAAAATATGCTCCTGAAGCACAAGTTGCTGTTGAAATTTTTAAATTAGCCAATCAAATTCGTTATGACATTCGTGCATTTACGATGAGTGACAATGAACCTGCTCTTGCCAATGCCAAAAAAGGGTTAGTAGAGATTCAAAAACAACTCTCTCTCGCAGCTGAACTAGGCAAAAAATACAATCTCAAAATTTTACTCGAACAAGAAAAAATTGCTTCTAAAGCCGTAGCAGAATACATCGCTTCGGTTGATCGTAGCGAAAAAACGTTTGCGAAGAAGAAAAGTTTTGATCTTGCGATGGCTGAGAATGCTGCTATTCTTCTCAAAAATGCCAATGATTATCTAGGCTCCCAAGAAGAAGCTTTCAAAAAGGAAGCGGCTGAAAATGCAGGTGTGGCTAAACTTGTTAGCAGAATGGAAAAAATTGCGTTGATTAACCATCTTCTCGAAAATGTTGGCGATGCTCGTGTTTATGGTCAAAGAGCACAAGTCAAAAATGACATGACGCTACTTGATAGAGCGCTTAAAGATTTTGATCCAATCTATCAAAACCTTGCTCAGTTACGTGCTGTCTCAACACGTGCAATTAATATAGAACAGCTTAAAAATATCGAAACAGCTGCAAAAACTTATGAAGTTTCACTCAAAGGCTTTATCGCTGTTATGAATGATGTTGCTGCAGAATCCATCGTGCGTCGTAAAACGGCTAATGACGTGATGAATGCCGCTGAAGCAGTTGTTGATATAGGGCTTAAAAATGTTGTTGACATCTCTACAGAATCAACAGCTACCCTCAATATTGCTTCATGGGTCATGATTATAGGCCTTATAGCGGCACTAATGATAAGTATTACAGTAGCATTTTTGATTATTCGAAGTATCGTTAGAATCGTTATTGAGTCCGTTAAGTCTCTTTCTGAGGGGACGACTCAGGTGGTAAGTGCCAGTGAGCAAATCAGCTCCGCATCAGTCTCATTAGCTGAAGGAGCAAGTAGCCAAGCCAGTAGTGTTGAAGAAGTCAGTGCAACCATCGAAGAAGCAACAGCAAGCAATAACCAAAACGCTGATAACTCACGTGAAGCCAATATCTTGGCGCAACACTCGAATGATGCAGCTAAAGTAGGAAATCAACGTGTGGTTGAATTGATGGGAGCTATGGAGCAAATCACAGCTTCGTCTCAAAAAATTGCCAAAATCATCAAAACGATTGATGAAATTGCCTTCCAAACCAATCTTCTAGCACTTAATGCAGCCGTAGAAGCCGCACGTGCAGGTGAACATGGCTTAGGTTTTGCCGTAGTTGCGGAAGAGGTTAAAAACTTAGCAGAGCGAAGTGCGGGTGCTGCAAAAGAGATTACTGGTATTATTGAAACCAGCATAGATCAAGTTAAGATGGGAACGGATGTTGCCAATAAAACCAAAGACTCTTTTACAGATATCCTTAATGGCATTAAAAAGACTTCAGACCTTATTGGAGAGATTGCAATATCAGCCAAAGAACAAGCTGAAGGGATGAATCAAATCGCAACAGCTATGGGCTCAGTCGACCAAATTACCCAGCAAAATGCTTCAGCATCTGAAGAAACAGCAGCAGCGGCTGAAGAGCTTAATGCTCAAGCGATTTCAATGTTAGATAGCGTTGCTGAAATGGCTGCTTTAGCGGGATTTGACATGGGAAAAGAGACTAGAAATGCTCCAAAAAGTGTGAAAAAACTCTCTTCACCGGCACTCTCAACACCCAAAAGATTAGTCAATGTACCGAGTAAAAAAAGCAAGCCAATGCAAAATGTAACATCAAAACGTACTAATGAAGATGTTTTTCCACTGGATGAAAGTGATTTAAAAGAGTTTTAGTTTCTCAACTTTCGCACATAAAACCTAACTCTTTCTTCGTGTAAGCACCGATGGCTGTGATGATTTGGTGTAATTCTTTATTGCTCTTGAAATTATCGCTGATATTAGCTATGTTGGTGAGGATTTGCA
>JAQUVE010000108.1 GCA_028693565.1 Sulfurospirillaceae bacterium
CCAGCTGTTGTAGTAGTTGTAGGCAATTTTAAAAATCCGAGTGGGCTTTTAGGTGTTTTAGGTCTTATTTTGGTTTTTGCTTTTTATTCATGGAAGATTAAAGGTGCTTTCATCTTAGCGGTACTTTTAACGTCAATCATTGCTTGGATTTCAGGAATTGCACCTTATCCTACAGAGTTATTTTCATTTCCTGCATCCATTAGTCCTATTGTGTTACAACTTGATATAAGTTCTGCTTTATCTTTAGCATTGCTTCCTGTTATCATCACATTTTTAATTACGGATTTATTTGATTCTCTAGGCACATTAGCAGGTGTTGGTTATCGTGCGGGATTATTTAAAGAAGATGGTAAAGAGCTTCAAAAAACTTTAGAAGTCGATGCGGCCGCAACGGTTGCGGGTTCACTTCTTGGTGTATCAACAACAACCAGCTTTATCGAAAGTGCTGCAGGTGTTGAAGAGGGTGGAAGAACAGGTTTAACTGCTGTAGCAACAGGGTTATTCTTTATTTTAACACTTTTATGATGCCACTTTTTAAAGCAATTCCTGAAAATGCGATTTATCCTGTTTTGGTTATGGTTGGTGTTTTGATGTTTAGTGAGCTTTCACATATCAATTTTAAAGATACTGCTACGGCTGTTGCAACCTTTTTAATTGTCATCATGATGCCTTTAACATTTTCCATCACGAATGGTTTGGCATTTGGTCTTATTTCATATTTGATCATTAAACTGATTAAAAAAGAGTTTCAAGATATTAATTTTGGCATTGTCTTTTTGACATTTGTCAGCTTAATCGTCTTTATCGTTCAATAAAGGAAATCCTTTGCGTTATTATAGTTATGAAGAGTTTAAAACGGATGTTAATAAACTGGCGAAAGAGATCAAACCCTATAATCCTGATGTGATTCTAGCCATCGCAAGAGGGGGCATGACACTAGGACATTTTCTCTCTGAGGCATTGGATATGCGCGATTTGTATTCAATTAATTCGATTCATTATGAAGAGACACGAAAACTTGATACGATTAATATCTTTAATATCCCTGACCTTAGCCGTGCCAAACGAGTGGTTATGGTAGATGACATTATTGATAGTGGTGAGACTATGATTGAAATCCAGAGAGTTTTAACCCAGAAATACCCCGATGTAGAGTTTAAAATAGCTTCTATTTTTTACAAAGAAAAAGCGCTCCTGAGGCCTGATTTTACAGCGCGTGAAGCAACGGAATGGATAGAGTTTTTTTGGGATTTTCAAATTGATAAATACAAATAATGAAGAAGAGAGGCCAAAACCTCTCTTCTTTACTAAATTGAAAAATTTTCAACTACCTATTATTTATACGTGTACGATTTTAACACTATGCACACTTTACGCAGTTCAACCCATTCAACCACTTTTTGAGCATGAGTTTAGTCTAAATCGCTTTGAAGCGGTTATCTTTACAACGGTGATAATGCTTCCTTTGGGCTTTGCGCCTATTTTTTATGGCTATATCTTAGAAACACTCTCTTCCAAACGATTTGTCAAAAATGCAGTCTTGTTATTAGGTGTGTTAGAGCTTTTGTTTGCGATGAGTAATTCTTATCCTTTATTGCTTAGTCTGCGTGCGTTACAAGGTTTGATTATTCCTGCTGTTTTAACGTCTCTGATGAGTTATATTGCTTTTATCACACCTAAAGAAAAAGTACAGCAGGCAATGGGCTATTACATTGGTGCGACGATTTTTGGGGGCTTTATCGGACGATTGCTCTCAGGAACACTGAGTGATTTATTTGGTTGGCGTATCTTTTTTATTCTTTTAGGGATAAGTTTGATCATTATGTTTTGGCTTTTAGGATACCTGAGTGAGGAGGTAAAGGTTGATTTTGTAAAACCTAAATTTTCTCAGGTCATGCGTGTGCTTGAACAAAAAACTTTTTTAAATATCTATTTGATGATGTTTGCTGTTTTTTTTGTCTTTCAAGCAATTTTAAATTTTCTTCCTTTTCAACTGCAAACCCTTAGTGGGGCTATGAGTCATGGTAAAGTAGGATTGATGTATGCGGGATATATTATTGGTTTTGTGATTTCTATACGCATTTTACCTATCATTCGATTTTGGGGTGGTGAAGCTAAAACGATTATCGCTGGTTTATTTGTTTATCTTGTTGGGATTCAAGTTTTTTATGCCAATTCTTATGTGATTATGTTTTTAGGCATGTTCGTATTTTGTGCAGGTTTTTTTATTATTCATGCGACGTGTTCAGGGTTTATTAGTAAAATGGCGCATGAGAATCGTACCATATCCAATGGGCTTTATCTGTCGTTTTATTATGCAGGTGGAACTTTGGGAACATTTGCACCTGGTGTCTTTTTTCAGTATCTAGGTTGGCATTCTTTTTTAATTCTACTCTCTTTATTAGCGCTTTCAACGCTCTTTTTCGCCTCAAAAATATATAGTTTTACCAAAAGCTAATACTCACCTTATCATAGTGTTACACTACAAAAGTGTGGTTCATATAACAAAACATAGTCAAAAACAATAAAATTATTTGATTTTCATATATTTTTTTTAGAAGTGTAACGCTTTGTTACATTGCACAAAATAGCCAAAATAGCCAAAATAGAAAATACACATCAAATCATTTTTATCTTGCTAGACATTCGAAAAAATGCTACGATGGTGAAAATTTCATAAAAGGAAGTACCATGAATAAAGCGTTACGATTTGTAACAGGTGTGTTGGCAGTGGTAGCATTAAGCAGTGCTTTACATGCATTCGAGCCTAAAAAACCCGTTTGTTTAGCTCCTGCAAAGCCAGGTGGTGGGTTTGACCTCACATGCCGTTTAGTGACTAATTCAATGTTGGCTGCAAAGCTTATGGATAAACCGATGGTTGTTAGTTTTATGCCAGGGGGCGTTGGTGCGGTTGCTTATAACCATGTCATTGGTCAACGTGCAAACGATCCTGAGACTATTGTAGCAGTCAGTACAGGTTCAGCTCTTAATATTGCGCAAGGCAAATTTGGTAATCATGATGAAAATGCTGTTAGATGGTTAGCTGGTCTTGGTGCAGACTTTGGTGCAGTCATTGTCAAAGCAGATTCAAAGTGGAATACATTATCCGAAATGATTGCTGATCTTAAAGCGAATCCAAAAGGTTTTGCACTAGGTTCTGGTGGTTCTATCGGTTCACAAGATTGGTTTAAAGCTGCTCTTATTGCAAAAGCTGCAGGTATTGATCCCAAAGAGATGAAGTATGTTGCATTTGAAGGCGGTGGAGAAGCATTAACTGCACTTCTTGGTGGTCATATTCAAATCTACCCAGGTGACATTGCAGAGTTTTCAGGTCAATTTGACTCAGGTAAATATAAAGTACTAGCAGTTCTCTCAGATGAAAGATTGCCAGGTAAATTTAAAGACCTTCCAACTGCTAAAGAGCAAGGATTTGATGTTGTTTGGACGATTTGGAGAGGCTTTTACTTAGCGCCAAATGTTACGGATGAACAGTATAATTATTGGGTTGACGTTTTACAAAAATTGGTCAAAACTCCAGAATTTGCAAAAGAAAGAGAACTTAGAGGATTATTTCCTTTCACAAAAATCGGTAAAGAATACGATACCTTTATAAAAGGTGAAGTTGCTAAATTTAGAGTGATGGCTAAAGAGGCAGGGTTAATCAAATGATAGATAGACTATTTGGAGTATTTTTACTACTCCTTGGTCTTTTTTTCATATGGGGAGGAGCTTCTTTGGAAGTTCCTTTCTCTTATGACCCACTAGGACCAAAGTTTTTTCCCATTGCGGCGGGGGGATTGTTAAGCTTGTTGTCATTATTTGTTATTGCGAAGCCTAAAAAGATTGATTTCCCTGAATTTAGTACGCTTGTCAAAACAGGTTTAATAATCTTACTATTGGTTATCTATCAGTTCACGTTTAATGTATTGGGATTTTTAATAGCCACTGCTATTTTGGTTTTTTTCATGTCGCGCATTTTTAAGGGGACATCTAAACAAGCGTTAGGTTCGGCTATTGGGGTGAGCGTAAGCGTTTATCTTATTTTTGGGATACTCCTTGATGTTCCATTGCCTCATGGTGTTATTTTAAACTTTCTTTTAGGAGTTTCGTAATGGAAGTCTTAACACTTTTAGGACACGGTTTTGGTACCGTTTTTCAGCCAATAAATCTCTTTTTAGTCTTTTTAGGTAGCATTTTAGGAACACTCTTTGGAGCACTTCCAGGTCTTGGACCCATTAATGGTGTAGCTATCTTACTTCCCATCTGTTATACCTTAGGTCTACCAGTTGAATCTTCATTGATTTTATTATCAGGCATTTATTATGGCGCAGAGTTTGGAGGAAGGATTTCGAGTATTTTACTCAATGTACCAGGGGATGCGGGGGCTGTATTTACAACACTTGATGGTTATCCTTTAGCACAAAAAGGACTTGCAGGTCCAGCGCTTGCGCTTTCAGGCGTTGCTTCATTTATTGGTGGAACGATTGCTATTGTTGGGTTGACATTTTTTGCACCACTTTTAGCCACTTTTGCCATAGATTTTGGTCCCTCTGAATACTTTGTATTAATGGTTTTTGCTTTTGCAACCGTTTCGGCTTTGATGGGCTCAAACCCTGTAAAAAGTTTAGTAGGTGTTGCTATTGGTTGGATGATAGGTATTGTGGGTGTGGATTCAACAACAGGTGTGATGCGTTTTAGCTTTGGAGAAGCAGAGCTTTATGATGGGTTTGAATTTTTAACGGTTATCGTTGGTTTTTTTGCGGTGAGTGAAATTTTACTCATGTTAGAACATCATAGTAGTGAGCATTTTGCAATGCCAAAAATCACACGAATCTACGTGACATTTAAAGAAATTTTATATTGTAAATGGACGATTTTACGCTCTTCCGTAATAGGATTTGTTGTCGGTGTTTTACCAGGAACGGGTGCTTCTATTGCCAGTGCGGTTTCGTATACTTTAGAGCAAAAACTGGTGGACAAAGAAGGAACTTTTGGTACAGGAGACATGAGAGGATTGGCGGCTCCAGAATCAGCCAATAACGCGTGTGCGGGTGGTGCTTTGGTACCTATGCTAACGCTAGGCGTTCCTGGAAGTGCAACGACAGCCGTATTGTTAGGGGCGTTAATGCTTTACAATATTAATCCAGGGCCTATGTTATTTGTTGATCAACCTGTCTTGGTTTGGGGATTGATTGCATCCATGTATGTTGGTAATATTATGTTATTGGTAATCAATTTTCCATTAGTAAGGGTGTTTACTAAAATCCTTCAAGTGCCTTATTGGTTATTGGTGCCTTCTGTTATTGTATTAGCATTTGTGGGCGTATATTCGGTTAATTCAAGCACGTTTTCACTAGGAATGGCAACGCTGTTAGGTGTTTTAGGGTATTTTCTACGTAAGCTTCATTACCCCATGGCGCCTGTTATCTTAGGTTTTGTACTCTGTGAAATCATGGAAGATAATTTAAGACGTGCTTTTGCCATGAGTGGAGGGGAAGCAGATATTTTCTTTAAAGGAAGCATCAATATCACGTTGTGGATTTTGACATTAGCCATCTTTTTTGTACCAATGATTTCTAAATTCATTTCTAAAAAGTATGCTCTAGGAAAAAAATAAGTATCACGTTTATAAAAATTTATGTTTGATGTAATGTTTCATTACATCAAACATCTTTTACTCTAAAAGGACAAGTATGTCGCTACATACCATCAAAGGCAAATTAACGCTTCTTTTGGGAGTGTTAATTCTGAGTGTAGGTTTTCTTGGTTATCAACTTGTCTCAATGGGGAATAAAGCTGAGATGACAGCAACACGATTGGTCTCAGTGGGAAAAATCGAAGCACGCATCTTGCAAATGCGCTTAGAGCAGCGTAATTATCAAAGTTATTTTCAACAATCTGCACTTGATGGCTATAAACACAATTATGAAGAACTTATTAAACAGATAGATATTCTTTCCGCAATTTTACTAAGTACGGCAAATCAGCAAAAAATTTTAAAATTAAAACATGATATTGAAGTATGGTATCCGCTTAATGATCCGCAAAAAATGGTCGACAGTGGCTCTATCGAAGCCTACAATGTGGATGCTGATAAAAATAAAACACGCAGCCCATTTGATACTATTTTAATGCAAGTACAAGAGCTCTCTTTAGATGTTGGAAAAGTCAATTTAGATAATTTAGCCAATAATGAGTTAACATCAGAGATCGCTTTAATACTTATATCTTTGTTTGTGCTCATTGTCTTTTTCTTAGTGACGAATTCCATAAAATCTTCGGTAACAAAAGCAAAAAACGGATGTGAACAGATACGTTTAAGTAAAGATTTAACAGCAATGATTGATACGGGAACGCAAGATGAAATCAAGGATATTACGTATGCGGTTAATATTTTGATTGACGATGTTGCTATAGCACTTGATAAGGCGAAGCAAAACGCACTTGAAAATGCTTCTGTGGCAGAAGAGCTTTCCAGTACAAGTTTGCAAATAGGTAAAAGGGTTGAAGAAGAGGCACAGATAGTATTTCAAACACAAAGTGATGCTCAAAGTGTTGCTACTGAGATACAAGAAGCAAGCACACAAGCCAATAAAGTCAAAGAGATTACAGGGAAAGCACAACAAAGTCTTAATACCGCTCAAACGTTATTGAATGATACCATGAAACAACTCAATGAAACAGCAGAAAATGAAGCAAGCATTAATGAACGTTTAAACCAACTCTCTAACGAAGCCAATCAAGTCAAACAAGTTTTGGATGTTATCGGTGATATTGCTGATCAAACCAATCTTTTAGCACTTAACGCTGCGATTGAAGCAGCCCGTGCGGGTGAGCATGGACGAGGATTTGCTGTTGTTGCTGATGAAGTAAGAAAATTGGCAGAACGTACCCAAAAAAGTCTTATTGAAACTAATGCAACAGTCAATGTGATTGTCCAATCTATTGGTGACATTAGTGGTTCCATGAACCACAATACAACACGTATTCATGAGCTTTCAGCCTTTTCAACTAAAGTGACGACACAAACAGAAGATGCTGTTGGAATGTTAAATCAAAGTGTAGAAGCGACCAATATCGTTGTCGAAAAAGCCGAAAATAATGTTAAATTAATGCAATCATCTATTATCGAAAAAATACACTTCATCACAGAACTCTCAAGTTCCAATGCAAGAAGTGTCGAAGAGATAAGTTCAGCGTCTGAGCATTTATCGAAGCTTGCTGAAGCGCTTAGTCAAACACTCTCACAATTTAAAACCCATTCGTGATTTTATAATGTTGTCTTGAGCTTATATTTGCGCTCAGGACGACCGACTGAGCCATAATGAGAGTCCACTTCGACTTTACTTGTGGATACGAGATATTCTAAATAGCGCCTTGCTGTTGTTCGATTGATCCCTAGTTGTTCTGCAATTTCACTGGCTGAAAAGAAAGTTTCATTATGATGAAGGGCTGTCAAAATTTTCTCCAAAGTAATACCATCCACACCTTTGGGTAGGCCTACATGTAATGGCTTTGCCATTTGCGCTGTTTTATTAAAAAACTCATCAACTTTACTTTGTGAGAGCTCCTCATGGGTGATTACTTTTTCTTTATACGCTTTGAATTTGGTAAGCGAGGCTGAAAAGCGATAAAACATAATGGGTTTAATCAGATAATCAAAAACACCATATCGCAAAGATTTTTCTAAAGAGGCCATCTCTTTAGCGGCTGTGATTAAAATAACATCGGTTCCGATAGCATTATTTCGCATCCATCCCAAGAAATCAATGCCATTCCCATCGGGAAAATAAACATCTAAAAGCAATAAATCAGGTTTCATAACAACAATAAACTCTTGAAGTTCTGCAACAGTATTGGCGATAGAAACAACTTCAAAGCCTTCTATTTTTTCAACCATACTTTGATGTAAAAGGGCTATTCGTGGGTCGTCCTCAGCAATCAACACTTTAATCATGAGGCGTTGCTCCTTTAGGGATATGAATAGTGATAATAGTACCATAATTTCCTTGGCTAAGGGATATAAAACCACCAAGCCATTCAAGAGTGCTTTTGACGAAGAAAAGACCGTACCCACTGTGGAGTTCGCCTTTTGTGGTAAAACCTTTTTCAAAGATCTTATCGTGAAGTGTTTCATCAATTCCCATTCCAGAATCTTCGATCTCAAAAATGACATCATTGCCAATATCTGTAGTAAATAATGTTACCTCTTTTTTTTCAGATAGTATGGCTGCATCAATTGCATTGTTAATAACATTCCCTAAGATAGTCAGTAGATGCTTGGAAATAGAAGGATTGAGAGGTTCTTTAATAGAGCTATTTTCATCTAAGATAATTTTGACACCTTTATCAAATGCAAAGTAATATTTTCCGATAAAAATAGAAGCAACCACAGAGTCGTGAATAACACTTTGGAATTGCTCGATGATTTTTTCATCAGGAAGATGATCTTGTGTAATCAAAGCAATAGCTTTATCATACTCTCCAATTTGAATATGTCCTGAAATAAGATGTAAAAGATTTGAAAATTCGTGCTTCTTTTCCCGAAGTCGTTCAGAGTACTGTTTAACACGAGTAAGCTCCCAAACTAATGTATCAATATCCTCTTTTTTGCGACAACTTGCCACCATACCAATCGTTAAATTTTCATGCACCAAGGGGGAAAGATTGCAAATATATTCAGTATCATCAACATCTATATTGATGTCTTTCATCTCTTTATAGGTTAGTAAAAATTTTTGTAAAGCATGGGGTGGAGCACAAGGCGTATCTTTTAGTTGGAAATAGTTCTTCGCTACTTCATTAAATA
>JAQUVE010000109.1 GCA_028693565.1 Sulfurospirillaceae bacterium
GTATTAACTACGACTTCAACATCGCCATTTAAAAGATTTTTAACATACCCAACATACCCAAGTGCTTGTGCCATTTCAACAACATATAGGCGATAATTTACCCTTTGTACACGCCCTGAAACAATTAACTGGTATGTTCTCAAAAGCCATTCTTTTCTAAAAGAGTTTCGATTCTTTTTCCTGCTTTGAGGAAAAAGAAATGGTCACCTTCCATGACAAATAATTGACTATTATGAATCAGTGAATGTATCTTTTCACCGCTTGACAAGGGCGTAGCACGATCATCTTTTCCCCAAAAAAGATAAGTTTTACCTTCTCTTCTTGCAAAAATATCTGAGAAATCTTCATCAACAACCTTTTTAAATATCTCATACATTATAGGGCTCATACCCTCAACATCTTTTGCGGCAAAAAACTTATAAAAATTTTTAGGAAAGAAAGGTTTGAAAAGCTTATAAAACCAAATTTTGGTTTTTATTTTGAATGATTTAGGGATTACAATGCCAGCAGAACTGAGTAAAACAAGTTTTGTAGGATCAAGAAGTGTTGCAACTTTACCACCAAATGAGTGACCAAAAATAACTGAAGGTTGACACTCTATGCGTTTTAAAAATATTCTAACAATGTGAGCATAATCATTGGTATCCAAAACATCAGCAATGGAAGAATTACCAAAACCAGGTAAATCTACATAAATATGCTTATAGGACGCAAAAGACTTAGAAAAGCTATTTTTCATGGCTTCTTTAGAACTTCCCCAACCATGTAAAAAAAGAATGCTCTTTTGAGCTTCCATATTACATAATTCGTAGCTCATTGAAAGTGTGTGGTTCTGGTAAACGATCTCTTTGAGTGCCATCTAACTTCTTTTTGTACTAGCATATATTTTTTCTAATATACTAACCGCTTCACTCATTTTTTCATACTCTTCTACAGTGATCATAACCGCTTCAAAACGATTGTTCTTAACGATAACAATTCGTTTTGCTTCTCCACGTTGCAAAGTACCGAGGGCTGAACTAAAATTGCGCACCATATCTGTTGCTGTAATCATCTCATTTTTTGCATATGTCATCATTAAGATACCTTTTTGCAGAATTTTACGTATAACAATACATAAAATTCTCTTTTACTTACCTTTGGCTGCTTGAATTGAATTGATATAGCGATATTGTGCTGGTACAGTTACGCATGAAGGCAAGTTTTTTGATAACTCTGTAATAACCATATTAAAATCATCAAACAGGTAATTTGCCATACTTCCAGGAATTGGGTTAATCTCGTTGAGGTAGACTTCACTTTCAATCACAAAAAAATCACACCGTATAAGTGCGCCCAAAAAAAGTGGATCGTATAATGTTTGAAACGCTTCTTTCATTTTTAATTCTAAAGTTGTGTCAATCGTCGCTTCATTGACTCTTTTAGTCCTTGAAAAATCAAGGTATTTTTTATCAAAATCCAAAAATTCTTCTTTATGAGGTTCTTCAACGATTGAAAATAAAAATTTGTCTGTTTTGCAACCGGCTAAATTATACTCTTTAACTCCTTGCAAAAAAGGTTCAATTAAGACAGCATTATCAAATTCAAAAGCAACATCTAGGGCATAATCAATTTGACTTTCATCTTTAACAATGCCAATACCAATAGAGCTTCCTAAACATAAAGGCTTTACGATAAAAGGAGGTTTAATATTAATGGGCTCTTTTTTATGTTTATAAAGGACTTGATAAGCAAGAACATTCACACCCACTTCTTTAGCATATAGTTTGGTGAGTAGTTTGTTGTAACTAATACAACTTCCTTCTGTGCGAGGACCAATATACGAAATACCATAAAAATCAAAAAGTGAACTTATCTTTCCATCTTCACCATCACGCCCATGGACGAGATTAATGATTACATCACACTCTACTAAACTTTCACCAAAAGTCTTTTTCTGAAAAAAACCACCGTGTCTAAGGGTAAGTGCTTTATCTTTTTTATATTCGCCACTGCTAAAACGTTTCGAATTAATCTTGTCCGTAGGTATAAGATAAAATTCTCTTTGATAGTCACAAAAGATATAGATAATGTCGTGTTTTAAAATTTTTTTTAACGCAATAGCGCTTACAACACTAATTTCGTGTTCAAAACTTTGAGCGCCAAATACGATACCTATCTTCATTTAAGTCCTTTAACTAAGCTTTTTAAGTGCTTCTTTTATCAAGGAAGCCGTGTCAGTTGATGTACAAGTAGAGAGTACTTTTCGAGCCATATCTTTTTTAAATCCCAAACTTTCAAGTGCCATACTAGCTTCCATGATAGAGCCTCCAGCATTTTCTTCTGGCATGTGCAAAGTAAAATCACCAAGCTCAACCAAAATACGCTTTGCACTTTTAGGACCAATACCTGGTACCATGCGAAAAGCATCAATATTTTGCGTTAATAATGCTTGCGTAAAATCATCAGGGCTCAGTGTTGAACATATTGCAAGGGCAGTAGAAGGTCCTATACCATTAAGTTTAATCAATGTATCAAAAACTTTTTTTTCACGCTCATCAATAAAACCGTATAAACTATGTTGATCTTCACGTATAATTTGACTCACATGTAAACTTACAACATCATCACTAATTTTTCCAATGGAGAACAAAGAAACAAAAACTTTGTAGGTTAATCCTGAAGCTGTTTTAATATAAACAAATGCAACTTCTTTTTTGACAATTTTGCCTTCAATACCCACTATCATGAGCCACTATACTCACTAGAACGAATCACTCGAAGCTCCCCATTACCCATATCTTTAAGAATGATTTCACGTGATATCTCTCGCTCTTTTGGGTTATACGTAATCTCAGTAGGAGGAGAAACCAATTTAAAACGTACTTCATTAAACTCTTTCCATGCTGAATGATTAATAATCTTTGCTGAAAAAACTTTTGTTTGAACTTGTACAAGTTCCTTTTTGTACTCTCTTAACGTCTCTTTTTTATCTTTAAAAATTTGTAATTGAGTATTATAATCTGCCACTTTTTCTTGGAAATCTTTAAGTTTTGCAAACAAAGTAATCGGTGGCTCAACGCCACTTTTTTTCAATTCTACAATCTTCTCTTTCACCATTTCAGCCATTGGCTTATTTTTATCAATAATATCTTTCTTCCCACTTAACATACGAGGATATGCTTTTAAATCTTCTTCTAATTTCTCAATTTTTTTGGTAACGGTAGTTATATGTTCATTAAACTCACGCGTAACACTTGGGTCAATGATAAACTTATTATTGTTCCCTTTTAATTCTGTAATCTCAATCATTTCTGATGCTGTCATTTTAGCATTAGAAAGAAGATTATCTATTTTTATTACCTTAGCAATAATTTCACCACCAATCATTTGTTGGACATGGACGGTATCACCAATAACTTTTCCACCTTCTAATCTATCAATCTCAATCTCTTTTCCATTGGCTTCACCCCGATGAACTGAAATCGTAATTTTATCGGCATCAATATAAGCACTCTGATGTGTTTGACCACCAATTTCAACTATTTTCGCTTTTACTTTAGCACCGCTTCCAATATTTCCTTGTACCACGAGCTCTGATGTCTCAACACTCATTCCTGCACCAATAGCATCTTTGAGAATGTCTTTTTCTTTGATATTGATTTTTATATTAGAAGTAATACTCGCATCAATTGAGCCTGTTGAGCGAAAGCTAATTTCATTGATTTCCATTTGGTCTTGAATATCGTAGGTACCTTTGTCAACAACCACATACCCACCACGATTGGCAATATATTTAATACTTGTCTCACTCTCTTTTTTAGTAATATTTGACGTAATGGCAATGGGAGTTTCATTATTTTTTTGTGGCTCTTTAACAGGGATATAAACACCTCGGCAATTACGACCAGCAGTACCAAGTTGAGGTTTGATATATTCTATTAAACATTCATCTTCTCCAACGGCGGAAACATAGCCGCGCTTTGCATAATCTACTTTACCATCTGCACTTTTTGCGTTCACTTTCTTCTTATAGTAAAAGATTAAATCATCATTGACAGAGGGGACATCATCGATTCCATGGCATACTACGAATGAAATATTTTGATCAATAATTCCATTAACACGAATAGCAGCAACGATTTTTTTGACCTCTTTATACATATTTTGATCACGAATACCTAATAAAATTCCTGCTTTAATTTTTTTGACTTGAATATCATCAATGATCTCTTGCTCTAATTTAGAAGAATAGCGCACCTCATGGCTTTTCAAAACAGTAGCAACTACTTTTGTCAGATTTTTATTGGCGCTAAGTGTAATTGTAGGTAACAATTCCGTGTTTGTTTCGGACGTTTGTTTATACACTTCCACTCTGTAAAATTGTTTGATTTTTAAATTAGGATTTAAAAGAAAATTATCGTCTAAAAAAAGTTTTTGTTCTTCTTCGGTCATTTCATTATTTTCGCTTTTTTCATCACTATAATACGTCATGACTTTCAAGATTTTAAAGCCCATATCAGTGGGTTTAAGATGATTAGCATCAGCAATATGCTTGAGCTCTTTTATGACATTTGCTGTATCAATAATAATTGATTTAAACTCTGATTCTTCGTTTCCATTAGCATTAATACTAGCATCTGTTCCGGTGAGTTTATCAAATAGCCCCAATGTTAAACCTTTTCATTTAAACTTTGCCTAAAGAAATATCGGCAAATTATCTTAAATATGTGATAATAATAGCAAATGTTCATAAAAATTTCGTTTAAACGATTTTAGTGTACTATTTCATATGCTTATTAAATCATTTTTTACAAACAGTGTAGGCACGCTTGTGTCTAGAATCTTTGGCTTTGTTCGTGATACACTGACAGCTTCCGTTTTAGGAGCTAATATCTACAGTGATATCTTTTTTGTAGCGTTTAAGCTACCTAACCTTTTTCGCCGTATTTTTGCTGAGGGTGCCTTTACTCAAAGCTTTATTCCAAGCTTTATTAAAGCAACACATAAATCTCTTTTTACCTTTACTACGTTTACGCGCTTTTTACTTTTTTTATTGTTTTTTTCGTTTATTGTTACACTTTTTAGCACTTTTTTTACCAAAATTATTGCTTTTGGGTTTGATGAAGCAACCATCGAGCTCGCCTCACCTTTTGTCGCCATCAATTTCTACTATCTTCCTCTTATTTTTTGTGTCACATTTTTAGGCTCTTTACTTCAATACAAACATCATTTTGCAACCACAGCTTTTTCCACTGCATTACTCAATATTGCTATGATTACAGCTCTTATTGTGTTCAAAAATTATGATAGAAAAACCATCGTTTATGCTTTAAGCTATAGTGTACTTATTGGTGGATTTTTACAAGTTATAGCCCACTATTTAGCGATTAAACGTCACTACTTAGTTAAGATTTTTTTTGTTGGCTATGCTTATAGGCGAAAAAATAAAGAAAAGGTAATCATTAAAGAGACCAATCAACGTTTTTACCAATCTTTTTTTCACTCAATCATTGGTAATTCAACACCTCAGATTGTCTCTTTTATCGATACCACGTTAGCAAGTTTTTTGCTTTCAGGAAGTATTAGCTATCTTTACTATGGAAACCGAATTTTTCAACTTCCATTGGCATTGTTTGCTATTGCACTAACCACAGGCATTTTCCCTCGTATAACACGTTTACTTAAAAATAATGACAAAGAAGCCGATACCCTTTTAATCAAAGGTTTTTGGCTTCTTGCTTTTTTGCTGACAACATCAACACTAGGCGGTTACATGCTCAGTCATGAAATCGTTCAATTACTTTTTGAAAGAGGTTCTTTTTCAAGTGCTGATACTAAAATGACCGCTTGGGTTTTAAGTATGTATATGATTGGATTGATTCCTTTTGGTTTGTCTAAGCTTTTTTCACTTTGGCTCTATGCACAAATGAGACAAAAAGAAGCTGCTCGCATTGCGGTGTACTCGTTGATTTCAAACCTTATCTTCTCTTTTGCACTTATCAAACCAATGGGAGTCGCTGGTCTTGCGCTTGCTGGCTCGCTTGCGGGATGTGTTTTGTTTATTTTTACCATTCGCTCTTTTGGTGTCAAAAAGTTTTTAGCTATACTTCGAAATAAAAAATTATTGATGCTTATCGCGCTACTGTGCGTTGAAGTAGTAGCTATTTATAGCATAAAGGAACTCTTACATGGTTATTTATGATTCAGTACAAAAGAAAAAAGTTTTATTTGAACCTATTGTTGAAAATGAGGTCAAAATTTATGTCTGTGGACCCACAGTATACGATGATGCTCACTTGGGTCATGCGCGTAGTTCAATTGCCTTTGATTTACTAAGGCGCGTTTTAGTTGCGCTTGGTTACAACGTGACTTTTGTCAAAAATTTTACAGACATTGATGATAAAATTATCAATAAAATGAAGGAAAGTGGTCAAAGTCTGGAGGCTATTACTACTTATTATATTAAGCGTTATAAAGAAGAAATGCATGCTTTACATGTAAATGATGCTGATATTGAGCCTAAAGCTACTGAAAATGTTACAGAGATCATTCATTTTATTGAAGCTATGCTGCTGAAACAAGTGGCTTACAAAACATCAGATAGTATCTTTTTTGATACCTCAAAAGATACTCAATATCTCAGCTTATCACAACGTAATATGGACGAATCAACTTCATTGGCACGCGTCGATAATAATGACGAAAAAAAAGACCAAAAAGATTTTGCTTTATGGAAGTTTGCTAAAGTGAGTGAGCCTAGCTATATGGCGCCTTTTGGAAATGGTCGACCAGGATGGCATATAGAATGTTCTGCGATGATAGAAAAGCATCTTGCAAGCCATGAAGGGATGTACCAAATTGATATTCACGCTGGTGGTGCAGATTTATTATTTCCTCACCATGAAAATGAAGCGGCACAAACACGTTGTAAGAGCGGTCAAGAGATTGCCAAATACTGGATGCACAATGGCTTTGTAACGATTAGTGGTGAGAAAATGAGTAAATCACTTGGCAATAGTTTTTTTCTTAAAGATGCTCTTGCTTTATATGATGGTGAAGTCTTACGTTTTTATCTTTTATCAGCACATTATAGAGCTAATTTCAATTTTTCGGAAGAAGATTTACTGCAATCAAAAAAGCGCTTAGATAAAATCTATCGATTGAAAAAGAGAGTCTTTGATACGACTCCTAGTGATGTTAATGCTCAGTTTAAACAGAAAATGCTTGAAGCATTAAGTGATGATATTAATATTTCAGTCGCTTTAGCTGTTTTAGATGAAATGGTTGCAGTGGCTAATGAGCATTTAGACAAAAATGCTAAAGATAAAGCCTACAAAGCTACTACTTTAGCCAATATTTTATGGCTATCACCACTTCTTGGGATTGGTGAACATGACCCTTATAAATATTTTCAAATTGGCATCATGGAAGATGAGAAAAAAGAGATAGAATGGCTCATTTCTAAACGCAATGAGGCTAAAAAAGCTAAAAACTTTCTAGAAGCAGACGCTATTCGCTCCCAATTAGAAGCAAAAAATATTCAACTGATGGATACTCCAAACGGTACTCTGTGGGAAAAGGTCAACTAATATGAAAGGACTTCAAAGTACACTTTCACGTTTTTTTCCTTTTTTTAAAGATTATATTCCTTACTTTGCTTTCGCTATTATTGGGATGTTATTCTCAAGTGGAGGCACAGCACTTTCAGCCTACCTTGTGAAACCGTTACTTGATGAGATATTTATCGCTAAAGACATTACGATGCTGCATTTTTTGCCTTATCTCATTATCATCGTTTATGCGGCAAAAGAAGCAGGAAGATACACACAGGCCTATTATACAGCTTATATTGGTCAAGACATCATCAGACGCTTCCGCGATATGATTTTGAAAAATATGTTAACACTAGATATTGCTTTTTTCCATGAACATCGTAATGGTGAGCTTATTAGTAGAAACACCAATGATGTTGAACGGGTTAGAAGTGTGGTTTCTAACCTGATTCCAGAGCTTATGCGCGAATCTTTCACTATCATTGGTTTAGTATGTGTTGTCATCTATCAAAATCCAAAATTATCTTTTTTTGCTTTAATTATTATGCCACTCGCTGTTTATCCTCTGAGTAAACTTGCAAAGAGAATGAAAAAGATCTCTCGTGCATCACAAGAAAAAATCTCTGACATTACCGCAAAACTAAGTGAAATTTTTAACAATATAGAAATTATCCAAGCCAACAATGCACAACCCTATGAACACAAACTATTTGAAGCTGAAAATAATAAATATTTTAAGCTTACTATGAAGTCTGTCAAAGTATCTGAGCTTGTCAGCCCTGTCATGGAGACTTTAGGGTCTATTGGTGTTGCAGTGGTTATTCTCGTTGGTGGCCGTGAAGTCATTGAAGGAGAGATGAGCGTAGGTAGTTTTTTCTCTTTTTTAACAGCCCTCTTCATGCTTTATACACCGATTAAAAAAATTTCTGGCTTATATAATCGCATGCAAGATGCTATTATTGCTAGTGAACGGATCTTTTTCTTACTGGATAAGCAATCCTCTATTATTGATGGTTCACGTATCTTACCTGAAAAAATTGAGAGCATCACATTTAAGCATGTCTCATTGCATTATGGAGAAAAGCAAGCTTTACATGACATTACAATGGATGCACACTTTGGTGAATACAGCGCATTAATTGGTGACAGTGGTGGCGGTATAATCTCACTGATGAATATGATTATGCGTATTTATGACTATAGTATTGGTATTATTTGCATAAATGGTATTGATTTTTGTGAGTTCACTT
>JAQUVE010000110.1 GCA_028693565.1 Sulfurospirillaceae bacterium
ATCGCCACCTGGTTGAACCGATTGGATGATGGATCGAACCGTGTAGTTTCCTTTGATATCTTTTCTATCGATTAAATTCTTACCGATTAAATTCACACTATCGTGCGCCACATTGATTCCCTCAGGTGTATAGGCAAAAAAGTATCCTGTACCTTTATTGTAACGATACCCTTGTATTACGTTAACCAATAACTCTTTGAGTGATTTTTCATCCATAACATCTTTTTTCTTCTCGTACAGCGATGTTAATATCTCTTCAAAAGCCACGGCATCATCTTTTATCTTATGAACAATGTTTGCTTCTTTTGTTTTGTCATAAGATGTTTTAACGGCTTCTTGCGCAATTTGCAGATAATTTTTTACCTCTTGTTTATTCAGCTCTTTGATAAGCTCACCTTGACTTTGCATCTGTGAAGAGCCTAAATGTAGGGTTCCACGAATAACAATAGCAAAAAAAATCAGTGCCATAACAACAATCGAAACAACAAATACCAGTAAAATGCGTATTTTTAACGAATAATTTGATAGCATTTTTTTCCTTAATGGGTCAATCTTCTGAACATTATAGAGTATAGAGTGCGATTTAATTGGGGCTTTTTATTGATAAGGAAATAAATGAAAAAAATTCTTTGGTTTAGGCGAGATCTGCGTGTAGAAGATTCAATGCTCCTTGCACAAAATGGAGAAGTTTTGCCTATTTTTATCTTTGATAAATATATTTTAGATTCATTGCCACACGAAGATAGACGTGTTGATTTTATCTTTAATGCTGTCATGAAACTCAAATCAGATTTAAAAAAAATAGGCTTGAACTTGGCAATTTTTTATGGCAAACCTGAAGAAATTTTTGAATATCTTAAAAATGAAGGCTATCATGAAGTCTATGCATCCATTGATTATGATGCTTATGCAAGAGAACGAGATGCGAAAATCGCTCACATACTCACATTTCATCCACTTCATGATACCTATATCTTTGAGCCTAATGAGATTTTAAAAAAGGATGGAACACCCTATCTTGTTTTTACGCCTTATTATCACGCCTGTCAAGCTGTTTACACAAAATTTCACGCATTATCTTACATAAAAGGTGAACAAACACTTGCTTCTTTTAACTATGATTACATTTTATCTTTCAAAGATAATACCTATGTCGCTTTAGCCATTAGCCTTGAAAACATTGGCTTTACAAGTTTGCGTGTAACTTATCATGAGCCTCGAAAGGTACTTCAAGCATTGCATTTGAAGATGGATAATTATGCTGTTCAAAGAGATTTTTTAGCCTTAGACGCAACATCTCATTTAAGTATTCATCTTCGTTTTGGCACCCTTTCCATTCGACATATTTTGCGTTATCTGACACAACTCAAACGTGAAGGAAAGCAGACAGAGCCTTTTTTTAGGCAACTTGTTTTTCGAGATTTTTATGCTTATCTACTTTTCCATTTTCCTTCACTTGCAAGCAAAAACTATAAATATGATATGCCTGTTAGGATGGAAGAGACTTATTTTCAAGCGTTTTGCACAGCACAGACAGGTTACCCATTGATAGATGCGGCCATTACGGAACTGCTTAAAACGGGGTTGATGCACAATCGAGCTCGTATGATTACAGGCTCTTTTTTTACCAAACATTTACGCTTACCATGGCAAGACGGTGAGGCATTTTTTGCCAAACATCTTTTAGATTATGATGCCAGTGCGAATATCTTGTCATGGCAGTGGTGTGCAGGAACAGGAATTGATCCACAACCTTATTTTAGGATATTTAATCCTTATACACAATCAAAAAAATTTGATGCTAATGCGATGTATATCAAACGATGGCTCCCTTTTTTAAAAGAAGTGCCTTCTCAGATTTTGCATAATGAGCAAAAGGTGTTAAACCTAAATATAGCGGGTTATCCAAAGCCTATCGTAACACATGAAAATGCGCGAAAAACATTTCTAGCACTTTGCCAAAGATAGGCTTCGGTTTTAAAAATTATTTGAGATATTCTACCACTTCGTTTAATGCTAAACGATGTTTTCCACGAGCTTCATTGGCACGGTATCCAAAAGGAATAACAATAGCGCTTTGAAATACTTTTGTATCAACTCCTAAAATTGCATCCACTTGATCACTTAAAAATCCCTCAATCGGGCAAGAATCAATACCGATAAAAGCTGCTGCACTCATCATATTGGCCGCCGCAATATAACACTGTTTTTCACTCCACATCTCAATCGTATGATCATCTCTACCATCAACCCAACCTTTATAAAGACCCATAAGCCCTTTATAACCCTCTTCAGAAAGCCCCCAACGCTGTAACTGTTTTTGAGTATAAGCATCGCTACTGCGCACATCTTTACGCGCAAGTATAATTAACAAATGACTGCATGTTGAGATTTGCTTTTGATTCCAAGCAGCCCCTTCAATCGCCTCTTTAATCGCTTGGTTTTCTACAACAATGAACTTCCACTGCTCAACACCGAAAGAGCTAGGACTAAGCCTTCCTGCTTCTAAGATAAATTCAAAATCATCTTCTGCAATTTTTTTCTCATTGAAAAGTTTACATGCATGGCGCATATTCATCATTTCTAAAAATATTTTTTTCTTATCCATTTTTGTTCCTTAAAATTTTTCCTCAATTATAAGATAGATTCTTCCCTTTCTATTTTAAACTTGATAGGTAACATTATTTTTAAAGTCATACCATACGATGAACACATTAAAATCGTGATACAATTATTGCAAAGGAAGCACTATGAAAAGTTTATGGTTACTTTTTAGCTTATTGTTAGCATTATGGGGAGGAGAAAAAATGTCACTTTATGATTTTGAGGTAACCACCATTGATGGAGAGAAAACAACCTTAGCACCCTATAAAGGTAAAGTCTTGCTTATCGTCAATGTTGCTAGCAAATGTGGGTTCACGTATCAATATGAAGGCTTGGAAGCACTGTATAAAAAATATAAAACTGACGGATTAGTCATCTTAGGATTTCCATGCAATCAATTTTCAGAACAAGAACCTGGTAATGAAGCTGAAATCAAAAATTTCTGTAGTCTCACCTACGGTGTCGAATTTCCTATGTTTTCTAAAATTGATGTCAATGGTGACAAAGCTCATCCTCTGTATGTTTATCTCAAAAAGGCACAATCAGGTTTTTTAGGTAGTGAATCCATCAAATGGAATTTTACGAAATTTCTAGTGAATAGAAAAGGCGCTATTGTTGAGAGATATGCACCCACAACAAAACCAGAAGCTCTGGAAGAGGACATCATCCGATTGCTGAAAGATAAAGAATGATTGACCTGCCCTCATTACGCCAAGACTATGGCGAAAAACCACTCAGACGTGAAGATTTAGAAAATGATCCTTTAAAGGAATTTGAAAAATGGTTCAATCTAGCGCATGATGCTGGTATTCTTGAGCCAAATGCTATGAGCCTTGCGACGATAAGTCCTGAAGGAAAGCCTCATATTAGGTCTGTACTTTTAAAGCTTTATGATGAAAATGGCTTTATCTTTTTTACAAATTATCAAAGCCAAAAGGCTAAAGATATCGCTATTAACCCTTTTGTTGCATTACATTTTGCATGGTTGCCACTGCAAAAACAGTTACGCATTGAAGGAATAGCAGAAAAAATAAGCACAGCAGAATCTCTCAGTTATTTTCTTAGCCGTCCTCGTGGAAGTCAATTAGGTGCTTGGGCTTCAAATCAAAGTGAAATAGTGAGTTCTAGAAGTATTCTCGAAGCAAAATTTAATGAAATAAAAACAAAATTTTTACATGGACACGTACCACTGCCTGATTTTTGGGGAGGCTATCGCGTAAAACCAACCCTCTATGAATTTTGGCAAGGAGGACGCGATAGATTGCATGATCGTTTCATCTATACACCACTTCAGCCAAATAGATGGGAGATTAACCGCATCGCTCCTTAATGTTTGAATAAATTTTTACAAATCAATCTTCTTAGGAATTAAACGAATTACAATCACATTTATACTATGATACTGACCTTTGTTAGGTAAAATTAGTAAAGTTTTTCACGTTTTAACCGATAGTGTATTGTAAAACTTTCTAATGGCATTATTTTTTTGGAGTTAACATATGGATTTAACTGTTATATTAGGCATGATACTTGCAATTACCACGATTTCTACGGGCGATATTATGGAGGGTGGAAATCCTATTCATATTCTTCACATAACTTCTTTTATTATTGTTATCCCTACGGCAATGGCTGCGGCGATGACCGCAACACCACAAGAATATGTTATCGGTGCTTTTAAAGAATTTAAAGTTATTTTTAAAAAATCCACGGTCAACTTGCCTGAGCGTATTAAACAAATTGTAGAATTTGCCATTATCGCAAGACGCGATGGTATCTTAGCACTTGAATCACACGCTAACGCTATGGAAGATGAATTCTTCAAAAAAGGTCTTAGTATGGCTGTTGATGGTGTTGAAAGCCATGAGATTGAAGAGACCCTAGAAGTCTTAATCGAACAAACTGAAGAGTATTACCACGGATCAGCGCACTACTGGGTACACGCAGGAGAAACATGCCCCGTTATGGGACTTATTGGTGCGGTTTTGGGACTTATCTTGGCACTTCAAAAATTGGATAATCCTGCAGAAATGGCGATGGGTATTGGTGGAGCATTTACTGCAACCGTTTTTGGTATTGCAGGCTCATATATTTTCCTTGGTCCATGGGGTCATAAACTCAAAGGTAAATCAATTGATATTATCAAAGAAAAACATATTATTCTCGCAGGCATTATGGGTATTTCACATGGCGACAATCCTCGTACACTTGAAATGAAACTTCTCAACTACCTCTCACCAATTGTGCCTAAAAAAAGCCAATTTGATAAGTAAGGAAACATAGTGGGCAAAAAGTGTAAAAAAGTCGAATGTGAAGCTGGAGAAAAGTGGGCGGTTCCCTTTGCAGACTTCTTTAGTCTTTTACTTGCACTTTTTATTGCGCTTTTCGCCATTGCCTCTGTGAATACTGAAAAAATGAAAGCGCTCAAAGAGGAATTTGTTAAAATCTACGATTACAGTGCAAAACCCGAAGAATCTAATCCTGTTATACGTATGAATGCCAAATCAGGAGATGCTGCCAAAGATAAAGAAAAAGGTAATGCTGGTGGCGTTTCACAGACACTTGAAGAGATTTCAAAATTAGCACAAATGATGCAAAAAATGAGTGTTGGAGAAGGTTCACTGGATCAGAAAGTTGATGGTGCCACCTTAAAATTTCCAGCCAAATTACTTTTTTTACCAGGTTCTGCTGAAATTAACAATGATGATTCAATGCTTTTTTTAAAACGTGTTTCTGATATTGTCAAAAGACTTCCAAAAAATGTTGAAATTATTGTCAAAGGCTTTACTGACAACACACCACTTCCCGCTAATTCAAAATTCCAAGACAACTTAGAACTATCGAGTGCCAGAGCCAATTCTGTTATTCGTGTTTTAATTAAAAATGGCGTCTCTAAAGAGCGTCTAAGCTCTGCTGGCTATGGTGATACTAGATTGATAGCCTCAAACGATACTGAAGAAGGTAAAGAAAAAAATAGACGTGTTGAATTTACGATGCGTATTTTTGGACCAGAAAACGCTCCTAAAAAAGAGTCTATTTTAGATACACTTAACACCCTCAAACCTAAAGAGTAAATTTTTTTCACTACTTAGTTTAAAATACCGTATAGGAATAGTAATGATCCAAGTGAGTAATCTCGCAAAACATTTTGGTGGCCAAACACTTTTTGAATCTGTTAGTTTTACCCTCTCTTCTGGCAATAAAATTGGCCTCGTTGGAAGAAATGGCAGTGGAAAATCAACCCTTTTTAAAATCCTACTGGGTGAAGAAGAAGCAGATGCGGGCGATATCCTTATCCCCAAAAACTATACCATAGGTTCATTAAAACAACATATCCATTTCACTTATCCAACGGTACGCGAAGAGTGTGCAAGCGTGCTTAAAGGTGATGAACAGTTCGATACGTACAAGATTGAAAAAATGCTATTTGGTCTTGGTTTTAATAGTGAAGATTTAGATAAAAATCCTCTTGATTTTTCAGGAGGTTATCAAATACGCATCAATCTCATCAAAGCATTAGCAACCAATCCTAGTATGCTTTTACTCGACGAACCAACAAACTATCTAGATATTGTCTCTATGCGTTGGTTAAAGGGGTTTTTAAAAGAGTTTAAGGGCGAGGTTATTCTTATCACCCATGATAGAGAGTTCATGGATGATGTCATTACACATACGATGGGAGTTCAGCGTAAAGGACTAAAGTTTTTACAAGGAAATAGCGTTAAATACTATACAAAACTTGAAGAAGAAGATGAAAAATACCTCAAAACAAAAGCCAATTTAGATAAAAAACGCGCCGAATTGGAAGACTTTATCATCCGTCAAAAAGCACGTGCTTCTAAAGCGGTCATGGCGCAAAGCAAAGCAAAACAGCTTGATAAAATGGGTGAGATGGATGAGTTAGAAAGTGAAGCCAATCTAAGTTTTAATTTTAATTATAAAAAAACACCCGCAAAGTTACTCTTTGAAGCGAAAAATCTCTCTTTTGGATACAATCCTGAGACTCAACTTTTTAAAAACCTCTCCTTTTCACTTGAAAAAGGAAAATGCTTAGGTATTATTGGGAAAAATGGAAAAGGAAAATCAACGCTATTAAATCTACTTGCAGGGGAGCTTCCTCTTCAAGTGGGTGACATCTACTTTCATCCTGAAACTACGTTAGCGCATTTTGGTCAAACTAATATCCAAAGACTCAATGAAAAAAATACTATTATTGATGAAATATACAATGTTGATCCTCTTTTAGGTATCACCAAAGTACGCTCCATTTGTGGCACGATGATGTTTAGTGCTCAAAGTGCCGAAAAAGAGATAAAAATCCTCTCAGGTGGTGAGCGCAGTCGTGTGATGTTAGGTAAAATAATCGCAACTCCCGCTAATCTTCTTTTTTTGGATGAACCTACCAACCATCTTGATATGCAATCCATTGAATCACTTTGCGAAGCGATTAAGAGCTTTGAAGGCTCCGTCATTCTTGTTACGCACTCGGAGATGTTACTACGCAAATTAGCGCAACAATTGGTTATCTTTCATCATGATCGTGCTGAATTTTTTGATGGAAATTATGAAGAATTTTTGGAAAAAATTGGTTGGGAAGAAGAAGAGAGTATTGCTCCTAAAAAAGAGAGTGAATCCAATCGCAAAGAGAGCAAAAAATTGCGTACGGCGTATGTTCAAGAAAGAAGTGCCAAGCTTAGTCCTTTAAAAAAAGAGATAGAGGCGTGTGAAAAGAAGATTATTCACCTTGAAGCCATGGTAAAAAATAAAAATGCGCTCCTTATTACGTATTCGCAGAAGAATGACATTGGAGAATTACAAAAACTCACTATTGAACTCTCCTCGCATGAAAAAGAACTTGAACTGTTATACGAACAATTTGAAAATTTACATATGAGCCATGATGAAATTTTTGATTTCTATGAAGAGAAATTGAAAAACTTAGAAAATTAGTGTAAAATCATAGAAAAAAAGGTGTTCTATGCGTGATTTACGAGAGCTACTCGATGAGTGTGGCTGTTCAACAGAATTTATCCAAGATGCTATGCGATATGAAAGTCTTTTTACAGGAAATATTGATGCATTTATAGACCGTGTCGAAGATATTTTGATGAATGAAGATGAATATGAAGAAGATATTGAGGACGAAGAAGACGATTTTGAAGAAGATGATCCTATTTTTCAAAGTGATTATAACTATGATGGTAATGAAGATAATATCTACTTTGAAGACGAAGATGGCGAAGAAAGTTACGAAGACGAGGATGAGGATGAGTAAAAACTCATCACACCTCCACACAAAATCCTTGTGAGATATAAGGATATTTGAGAATTTTTCCACTCTCCTTCAATGGTACAAGTGTTTTACAACTGGCATGTACCAAGTATCCCTTGTCAGCTCCAATGTCATCAATATACTTCGTTGCACTTTCCCAATTAAGATGCTTTGTATTAGCATAATTGGGCTCATAACAAGCATCTAAAAAAAGATGATCTATCTTTGCTCTTTTTAAAAAAACACAAGATTCTTCAGGGATACAAGCACAATCAGTCAAATAAGCTACTTTTTTTTGAGGTGTTTGAATAAGATAACCCACTGTTGGTTTAGAATGCATTAAAGGGACTGCAGTCACACTAATATTGGCAATTTCCAATGTTTCAAAGGGCTGAAGCATACTATAATTTATTGAGTCTTTATGTAAAAACAGATCACCAAAACCTTGAGTATCTTGAGGTGTATAACACTCTATTTTTGACTCAGACTTACGCAACCTGATCAATCCTAAACAGTGATCTGCATGAAAATGTGTTAAAAAGACTGCCCTAATCGTGTGGGTATTAAATTTATCGCATAAAAGATCGTAACCAGCGTCAAATAGAACAATGCTACCATCTTCTAATTCAAGATAAGCACACGTTGATCGGTTGCTTATCTTATGTTCACGAGCTTCTTGGCAAACATCGCATGTACAATTATGTAAAGGAATGCCTCCTGTATCAGAAGTGCCTAAAAATACAAACTTCATACTTTATATCTCAAATCTAACGTTTCTTTTCTTCTAACATTTGATTTAACAATGCAAAAAGCTTTTTAGATGATTCTTCCGCTTTT
>JAQUVE010000111.1 GCA_028693565.1 Sulfurospirillaceae bacterium
AAATCGGCACGGTTCCGATAGGCACGGCAGAGTTACGAAGTATCCATTCTCTGGTTTCATGGATGTTTTTGCCCGTCGATAAGTCCATGACGGTGTCGCCACCCCATCTCGTTGACCAAAGCATTTTCTCGACTTCTTCTTCGATGGATGAGGTGGTTGCGGAGTTGCCGATGTTGGCGTTGATCTTGACCATGAAATTACGACCGATGATCATCGGTTCGGCTTCGGGGTGATTGACATTGAGCGGTAGTACAGCACGTCCTGCGGCGATCTCTTGGCGGACAAATTCTGGCGTATAGACTTCAGGCAGATTTGCACCAAAATGCTCACCTTTGTGCTGAGAGCCTAAGAGTTTGTTTTGGCGTGCGACTTCCAAATTGCAGTTTTCACGAATGGCGACATACTCCATCTCGGGCGTGATGATGCCTTTGCGTGCGTAGTGCATTTGAGTGATATTTTTACCACTCATCGCACGGCGAGGTTTTTTAAGATTGGGGAAGCGAAGGGTTTTAAGTTCTGAATCGTCAAAGCGTTTGTGAAAATACGCCGAACTAAAATCGCTCAACTGTTCGGTATCGGCACGCTCTTCGATCCACTTAGCTCGAAGCGGTTTTAGTCCTTGATGAAGGTCGATTTTGACATTGGGGTCGGTGTAAACACCTGAGGTGTCATAGACATGAAGTGGTGGATTTTCTTCAAAACTTCCATCACTTTTTGCGGTGGGACTAAGCTCTATTTCACGCATCGGGACTTGAATATCAGAACGCGAGCCTTGGATGTAAATTTTCTTGGAACTGGGAAAGTTTTGAATGTAAGACGAATCTATTTTTTCAAGATTGTCGAGGACTTTACTCATAAGTTTATCTCCTTATTTCCTACGCTGGCATTACCCAGATCAGGTTCGTGAAGCCACATTAATGACCTCTTGGGGTGTAATCTCAGCTTTTTACAGCACCCCCACAGACAATGGTAAACAAAGAAAGTATTATACTTAGAGACGTCAAAAAAAAGACTTAATAGAATAAAGAGAGCTTTACATGTAAGAGCATTTTTATTTTTAAATAGTTTATTAAGAGGGGGTGGGGTAGAATAGATGCCTTCATAAAACAATGAAGACATCTTAGAGTGTAAAGTTGGCATTGATGGTATTAGGGCTAGGTCTATTTGGCATTGTCGTAGGGTTTTGCTCTGGTTTTTTTGGCATTGGTGGTGGAACAGTTTTGGTTCCAGCACTTATTTATGCAGGGTATGACATCAAGGTTGCCATTGGTATTGCCGTTGTTCAGATGATGATGGGATCCTTGTTTGGCTCATATTTAAATCATAAACATGGCAAATTAGAATTAGGCCATGGTCTTTATTTAGGTGTTGGTGCATTATTTGGAGCATCTTTTAGTGGTCTTATCGTTACGCTCTTACCTCGCATAGCATTACTAAGTATTTTTGCTTTGATTTTAATGATGTCCATTTATAAATTTTTTACCGCACCGATTCAGCCAAAATCCGAACCAAATCGCTCAAAACCGCTACTCTTTAGCATAGGATTAGGCATTGGATTGATTGCGATAAGTGTGGGCACAGGTGGTGCTGTTTTTCTTACCCCAATATTAGTGGGATTTTTAAGTTGGGAAGTCAAAGAGGCGGTCGCGACATCACTCTTTTTTGTTATTTTTGGTTCAATTTCGGGTTTTATAAGTCTTTCTGCTCATGGACTAGTGGATTATACAGATGGCTTTATTGTGGGAGTTGGTTCACTCGTTGGGGTGTATTTTGGGGTAAAACAGTCATACGTCGTAGATAAAAAGATTCAAAAGAGACTTTTGCTCATTTTGTATTGCGTGCTGTTTACCCTGACAGTCAATAAAATTTTTCAAAGTTAGGTTTCAATGATAAAAATATACGGTGCAAAAGAGAATAATCTTAAAAATATTAATTTAGAAATTCCCAAAAACAAATTAGTTGTTTTTACGGGTTTAAGCGGTAGTGGGAAAAGTACATTGGCTTTTGATACCCTTTATGCTGAAGGTCAGCGCCGTTATATCGAGTCTCTTTCATCGTATGCGAGACAGTTTTTAGATCGTGTTGGAAAACCTGATGTTGAAAAGATCGAAGGCCTTACTCCTGCAATCGCGATTGACCAAAAAACAACCAGTAAAAACCCTCGCTCAACGGTTGGAACCATTACCGAAATCTATGATTATTTGCGACTTTTGTACGCAAGGGTAGGTAAACAACATTGCCATCTTTGCGGTAAAGAGATTTCTCAAATGTCCGTAGCAGACATCATTGAGCAAGTACTCAAATTGCCCAACGAAACCAAAGTGGTTATCCTAGCTCCGTTAGTGCGTGAAAAAAAAGGTAGCTTTGCAGATATGGTCGAGTCTTTACGCCATAAAGGATACGTGCGTGCGATCATTGATGGGGTGATGGTACGTCTTGATGAAGAGGTAGAGCTTTCAAAAACTAAAAAACATACGATCAAAGTGGTCATTGACAGGGTGGTTGTGCGTGAAGAGAGTAAAGAACGCATTGCAACAGACATTGAAAAAGCACTTTTAGAGAGTTATGGCGAAGTGGAACTGGATATCCTTAACGCCGAAGAAGTAGGACTTTTAACGTCGCATATTCATTACAGCGAGCATTTAGCGTGTTTTGATTGTAAGATCAGTTTTGAGCCACTTGAGCCTCTCTCTTTTTCGTTTAACTCCCCCAAAGGAGCGTGTTCTGTGTGTGATGGGCTTGGTATTCGCTATACCTTGGATTTGAAAAAAATCATCAATGAACATGTGAGTATCGAAGAGGGTGCGATTAAAATTTTTTACGGATTCAATAAAGGTTTTTATGCCAAATTTTTACATGCTTTTTGTGAGGCCGCAAATATCAATACGAAAATACCGTATGAAGAGTTAGAAGAGCATCAGCAAAAAGCGATTTTACATGGTGGTGTTGAAGATGCAACATTTTTTTGGAAGAAACATAAACTAACTCGTAAATGGGAAGGGGTCATCAAAATCGCTTATGATATGCTCAAAGATGAAAAAGAACTCGGTGAGTACATGAGCGAAAAAAAATGCGATGCTTGCCATGGATATCGTTTAAAACAAGAGAGCCTTGCTGTCAAACTTTCAGATAAAAATATCGCTGATATTTTGGAGCTTCCGATCGATAAGTGTTTAGAATTTTTTAAAGATGAAAAAAGTTTTGCCTACATGAAGCCTCAACACAAAATGATTTCAGAACCTATTTTAAAGGAGATCAAAGAGAGACTTTTCTTCCTTTTTGACGTGGGGCTTGGCTACATCAGTCTTGGCCGTGACGCAAGAACGATCAGTGGTGGTGAAGCACAACGCATTCGTATCGCTTCTCAAATCGGAAGTGGTTTGACAGGAGTCATGTATGTGTTGGATGAACCAAGCATCGGTTTGCATGAACGAGATACCCTTAAACTCATCCGAACGTTACGAAATTTGCAACAAAAAGGCAATTCTGTTATCGTTGTAGAACACGATAAAGAGACGATTCAAGCCGCTGATTATGTGGTTGACATAGGACCAGGGGCTGGAAAATTTGGGGGTGAAATCGTTTTTGCGGGAACGAATACAGAGCTTTTAAAATCCAATACCCTAACAGCTCAGTACCTCAGTGGTAGCAAAACGATTGACTATCAAGAAAACCGTGAACAAAGTCGTTGGATAGAACTCAATCATGTCAGCATCAATAATATCGAAAACCTTGATATTAAAATTCCTCTAGGCAATCTTGTTGCGATTACGGGAGTCAGTGGCAGTGGGAAAAGCTCACTTATCTTGCAAACGTTGCTTCCTGTCGCTAAAGAGTATTTAAACCGTGCCAAAAAGGTCAATAAAGTCGCAGGCGTTGAGTGCATCGGACTTGACCAACTGGATAAAGTGATTTACCTTGACCAAAGTCCTATTGGAAGGACCCCTCGCTCAAATCCCGCTACTTATACGGGAGTTATGGATGAGATACGTGCCTTGTTTTCAAAGACCAAAGAGGCTCAGATACGAGGTTATAGTGTTGGACGTTTCTCTTTTAATGTCAAAGGTGGGCGTTGCGAGAAGTGTCAAGGCGATGGCGAAATTAAGATTGAGATGCACTTTTTACCTGACATCATGGTCAAGTGCGACAGCTGTAAAGGGCATCGTTACAACGCTCAGACGCTTGAGATAAAATACAAAGGTAAGTCTATCTCTGATGTTTTAAATATGAGTGTGGATGAGGCTTTTGAGTTTTTTAAGGCGATTCCTAAAATCCATCAAAAAATTCAAACATTGGTTGATGTGGGACTTGGATATATCACGTTAGGTCAAAATGCAGTCACACTCAGTGGTGGTGAAGCGCAACGTATTAAACTTTCCAAAGAGCTTAGTAAAAAAGATACGGGAAATACCTTGTATGTTTTGGATGAGCCAACCACAGGACTCCATTTTGCGGATGTTGACAGGCTTGTTAAAGTGTTGCATCACTTAACTGAAATGGGCAATAGCGTTTTAGTGATAGAGCACAATATGGATGTGATCAAAAATGCAGATTATATTATCGATATGGGACCAGAGGGCGGAAGCTATGGCGGTAAAATTGTCGATAAAGGCTCCCCAAAAGAGCTTGCGCTTAACGCATCAAAAAGTGGAAGTTATACAGCAAAATTTTTAGCCGTCGAGCTTGGCTTGCATTAAAATTATTTTTTGATACATTTTGTAACAGTTTTTGAGTGAATTTGAGAAGTTTTGGGTCAAAATAGGCTCCTACATAAGTTGTACATTTACTTTCATTATAATCCTCGTTGATAAAACTTAAAGGATCTATTTTGGATGCAGCATGTGGCACTCAAACAAAAAAGAGAGGATGGAAAGACTATACGATTAAAAGTTTAGCTTTCTGGGTGGTTTTTGCGATTATCGCTGGTATTGCTTTTGGTATGATTGACCCTAAAATGGCAATTGGCGCAAAACCGGGTATTGATTGGTTTATTAAAATCTTAAAATGGTTAGTTGGACCGATTATTTTCTTGACCATTATTTCGGGAATCGTTGGTTTAGAAAGTCTCAAAGAGGTCGGTACTATTGGTCTTAAGGCACTTATTTATTTTGAAATAGTGAGTACTTTTGCATTGGCTATTGGTGTTTTACTGGGCAATGTTCTAGGACCTGGAAAAGGAATGAACTTATCGGTTGATTCTTTAGATGCGAGCAGTGTCGCAAAATTTACAACCAATACAGGCGATGTTGGTGATGTTTGGAAGATTTTAAAAGGGGCTATTCCAAGCGATCCTATTACCCCTTTTCTGCATGGAAATACACTTCAAGTTCTTTTTATGGCGCTGTGTTTGGCGATACTTATTTCTGCGTTTGGTGGCAAATATAAGCCGTCAATTCTGAAGCCAATAGAAATAGCTCAAACCTTCTTTTTCAAAATTTTGACCCTTTTAATGTGGTTAAGCCCTATTGCAACGTTTAGTGCAATGTCCTTTTTAATTGGCAAATTTGGTGTTATTTCACTTATCAATATGGCAAGTTTATTAGGCGTTATGTTGGTTTCTGTTTTGGTCTTTATCTTTGGTGTTCTGGGCATCATTATGGCAATTTTCAAAATTAATATTTTCAAATTTATGCGTTTTATTGCCAAAGAAGTTTTGATTGTCTTTGCAACTTCTTCAAGCGAATCGGCTCTTGCCCCATTAATGAGACGTTTAGAAGCTGCTGGTGTGAGCAGAGGAACCACAGGCTTAGTGATCCCAACAGGCTACTCTTTCAATCTTGACTGTACCAATATCTATCTTTCATTGTCGATTATCTTTCTTTCTCAAGCCTTTAATATCCCTTTGACGCTTGGCGAAGAGTTGAGCATCATCTTCATTTTAATGGTAACCTCAAAAGGTGCTGTGGGTGTTACAGGTTCGGGCTTTATCGTTCTTGCGGGAACGTTATCGGCCATGGGTGGCGCCATTCCTGTCGCAACGGTTTCAGTGCTCCTTGGTGTTGATAAATTTATGAGTGAAATGCGTGCTGTGGGTAATCTTTGTGGTAATGCCGTTGCGTGTGTTGTTGTTGGGGCATGGGATAAACAAATTGATATGGAAAAATTCAAATACTCGCTTGATCATCCTGAATCTGTAGCTGATACCATTCCAGGATAAGCTCGTAAAACGAATGAGGATTTACCCTCATTCGTTTCTTAAGTGAATGAAGCTATAATAATCACTATTTCACGATGAAAGAGTTGATATGTTAGACCAAATAGCTGAACGTATTAAAGCCCTTCCCCCACTTCCTAAAAGTTTTTATCAAATCAGCGCTACATGTAATAACGAAAATGCAAGTATCAATGATTTGGCTGCCATTATCGAAGAAGATCCGATGCTCGTTGCGAACTTGCTGAAAGTAGCAAATTCTCCGCTGTATGGTTTTAGACGAGAAATAAAAAGTGTCCTTCAAGCCGTTAGTCTTTTTGGAATGTCCACAACGCGCTCACTTGCTATGGATATGTCAATCAAAAAACTATTGAATGTCGACATGGCTCCTTATGGAATTACGCCTGAAGCATTTGCTCATATTTCAAGTTTGCAAAGTACTTTGATCATGCACTGGTATAAAAAAGTAGATGCTAGTAGGGTCGAAATGCTTTTTTTATCAGCGCTTATGCAAGAGACTGGCAAGATTTTAATTGCAGATGAAATTGTTAAAAATGATGAAACGTATCAGTTTAAATCTGAAATTGAAAATAGTACCAATGTAGCCAATGTGGAAAAAACATTTACAGGCACGACTTCTGCTGAAGTGACTGCACGCATTTTTGAACATTGGAAATTTGATGATTTCATGGTGCAGAGTATTCGCTATTCTGACAATCTTGAGAATGTTCCGCCTGAAATACGCCCTTACGCGTTAGCACTCAAAATTGTTAAAACAGCGATTCCTATCAATTCTCCATTGAGTGAACGTAGTATCACTATCGCTCAAAATATCGTCATGAAAGAAAATTTAAACGAAGAGTTTTTTACAAGTGCTTTGGATAAGGTATTAGAACACTTGTAAGCTTCTATTATAAAGGAAATACATTTTGAAAATTTTAACCATTATTGATACCTTCGGCTTCTTTTTTAGAAACTACTATGCATTACCACAACTGACCAATTCTCAAGGTTTTCCAACTGGATTATTAACAGGTTTTGCAAATTTTATTTATGCTATTAAAAGCGAACACGACACCGATTATCTACTGTTTGCATTAGATAGCAAAGGAAAGAATTTTCGTCATAACATAGACCCCAATTATAAAGCCAACCGCCCTGAAGCACCTGAAGATTTAAAAAAACAACTTCCTGTTGCCATTGAATGGGTCAAGAAAATGGGCTTTAAGTGTTATGAGCAAGAAGGTTTTGAAGCAGATGATATCATCGCTTCAGCGGTACGTTTTGCCAAAAGCCATGACATTAAAGTGCGTATTGTCACCCATGATAAAGATTTGTACCAACTCATTGATGATGGGCGTGTTGTGATTTACGATCCGATGAAAAAAAGCGAAATTGACAGTGAAAAATGTTTTGAAAAATTTGGAGTTTATCCAAATAAAATCAACGAATACCTCTCTTTAGTAGGGGACACAGCCGATAATATTCCAGGGGTTAAAGGTATCGGTCCCAAAGGTGCTAAAAAGCTTTTAGATGAATTTGATACGGTAGCAGGGGTATATGAAAACCTTGATAAAATAGCCAATCCTCGTGTCAAAAGTATGCTTGAAGAGGGAAGGGAAAATGCTTTTTTAAGTCACAAATTGGTGTGGCTGGATAACTCTTTAGCCCTTGACGATAAATTTGAAGCGTTCCATTTTCCAGGAGAGAATCCGTTGGAGCGTATCAGTGATGAGTTGGAAGCGTATGAACTCAAACAAATGCTCGCCAAAGTCAGGCGTGAATCTTCGCATGTCAAGACTTCCGAGAAGCCACAGCATAGTTTTAGACCTATCTTGCTTGATGATGCCAAACTCTTACACAACATTATTGAAGGCTTAGAAGAGGAAGATATTGTAGCATTTGATACAGAGACAAGCTCCCTTGATGCCTACAATGCTAAAATTGTAGGATTTTCGTTTTGCGTGAATGATCATGAAGCCTATTATGTACCGATTCACCATCACTATTTGGGTGTTGGGGATCAGATCAGTATGAGCGATGCAAAAAAAGCGCTAGAGCTTTTATTTGAACATAAAATTGTGGGACAAAATCTCAAATACGATCTTGCGGTCATTGAGCACAATTTTGGTATTAAAACGGTCAATATTTATGCCGATACGATGCTTTTAGCGTGGTTACTCAATCCTGAAACAACGGTCGGACTTGATAGCTTGGCAAAGCGTTTTTTTGGTTATGAGATGGTGAAATTTAAAGATGTGGTGCAAAAGGGTGAAAACTTTAGCACGGTTGCCTTAGAGCAAGCGTGTATGTATGCGAGCGAAGATGCATGGATGACGCTCAAACTGTATCATAAGTTGCAAGAGATGTTAGAACCGCATCTGCTCAATCTTGCTAAAGAGGTTGAATTTCCATTTATCAAGACGTTGA
>JAQUVE010000112.1 GCA_028693565.1 Sulfurospirillaceae bacterium
TTTCCTTTAGACTTTAAAGAAGTGCTAGGTCAAACAAGGGCAAAAAGAGCTCTTCTAATCAGCGCCGCTGGTATGCACAATATGCTCTTAGAAGGCAGTCCTGGGTGTGGAAAAAGTATGAGCATCAAACGACTTCGCTATATTCTGCCACCACAAAGTATGGAAGAAATTCTCGAGTCTAATGCATACCAATCACTCTCTTTAGTTGATGATAGCTTAAGTGCTCTTCGTGCATTTCGCTCACCGCATCACTCTTCGAGCAAGCCAAGTATTTTTGGAGGAGGAAGCCACCACGCTTCCGCTGGTGAGATTGCTTTGGCGCACCATGGAATTTTATTTTTTGATGAGTTTACCAACTTTTCTAAAACTGTTTTAGAAAGCTTAAGAGAACCCTTGGAGGATCATCAAGTTTTAATCTCACGTGTACAAAACAAAGTATGTTATAAGACAAAATTTCTTTTTGCCGCTGCACAAAATCCATGCCCTTGTGGAAACCTTCTCAGCCATAGCCATGAATGCCGATGCTCAGATGTAGAAATATTACGTTATAAAAACCGCATCTCTGAGCCTATTATGGATCGATTGGATTTGTATGTCCAGATGGCAGAAGAGAGCACTAAAGAAGTCGGCATGAGTTCAGCAGAGATGTTTAAAGCTGTTCTTATTGCCTTTTCTTTACAAAAAAACAGAGGACAAAAAGAGCTAAATGGTAAAATGACTGAAAAGGATATTACGCATTATTGCTTGTTGGAACCTTCTGCACAAGAGGCACTTGAACAAGCTATTCCACGCTTTGGCCTTAGCCAACGAAGCATCCATAAAATGCTAAGAGTTTCTCGCACTATTGCAGATCTTGCTGGTGCAGATCGTATCACAAAAGAGCACCTTTTGGAAGCTTTAAGCTTTCGACGACGTTAGGAGAAAAATATGCACTATGTCTATGAAGAGAGTGAAAGTTTAGACAAACGCTGTTATGAAAATTTTGCTTTAAGCCCCGAAATTTTAATGGAACATGCAGGTATGGCCCTTGCACACGCCGTGAAAAAAAAGCTGACACATCATGCTAAAGTACTCTTTGTCTGCGGCTCAGGTAATAATGGTGCCGATGGTATGGTAGCAGCTCGACTCCTCTCCTCAGACTTTCATGTGGCACTCTTTATTCCATATGAGCTTAAATCAGAACTAGCAACATTGCAGCTAAAACGTGCTCAACAAGTTGGAGTTGTATGTGTTAGTGAAATAGAAGAAGCAGACGTTTATGTAGATGCTCTTTTTGGTTCTGGACTCAACCGTACGTTGGATACCAAAAGCTTTGATCTTATCAATGAACTCAACGCCAAAAAAGGCTATAAAATTGCTTGCGATATTCCTAGTGGTTTGATGCGCCAAACAGATCTTATGACCTCTATTTTTAAAGCAGATGAAACTCTGACTATGGGTGCTTTAAAAAGTGCTTTATTTCACGATTTTGCCAAAGACTTTGTAGGTAAAATCAACGTAGCACCTCTTGGTATTACCCGTAAAATCTATGAAATCCCCAGTGATATTTTTTTACTGCAAAAAAAGGACCTTAAACTTCCTTTTCGACAGATTAAAAATACCAACAAAGGCTCTTTTGGCCATGTGGCGATTTTACGAGGGGAAAAAGAAGGTGCTTGTTTACTTTCAGCAATGGCAGCATTTTATTTTGGAGCTGGCCTTGTTAGCATCATTGGAACAAAAATAAAACGTTCTCCTGCATATTTAATGCACTCCTTTACGCTTCCTAAAAATGCTAATGTCATTGTTGCGGGAATGGGAATGGAAGAGGCAAAAGATGAACAAACTTTACAAGCATCTCTTTTAGACAATGATTTACCGCTGGTGATTGATGCTTCATTATGTCAAAATCCTTTCATTAGGACAATTTTAAAGGCTCAAAAGCCTCTTGTTATTACCCCTCATCCAAAGGAGTTTAGTGCACTACTTTCTCTTGCGTGTGATATTACAGCTAGCGTCGAAAAGATACAAAAAGATCGTTTTGACTATGCAAAGCGCTTTAGTACACTTTTCCCTCATGTTGTGCTAGTCCTTAAAGGAGCTAACACGCTGATCGTACATCAAGAGAAAATTTTTATCAATACCTTTGGTACGCCAGCTCTTTCAAAAGGAGGGAGTGGCGATGTGCTTGCTGGAATGATAGGCTCACTCATTGCACAAGGATATACCCTTGAAGAAGCTGCTATCCATGGCTCTTTAGCACATACTTTGAGTGCTAAAAAGCTTACATGTAACAACTATGCGCTCACTCCGATTGATTTATGTAAAGGGCTTAAATGGTTATAAGAAAAATCGCTATTTTGTTTAGTGGCACAGGGAGTAATCTTGAAAAATTACTCGAAACTTTGCACCGAAAAACATTTGAACATTGCACCATTGACGTTGTATGCACCATTTGCAATCGTCCCAATGCACAAGGTATCGAAAAATCACGTAGTTTTGGCATCGAACCCATTATCATTGACCATACTCTTTTTGAAAGTCGGGAAGCCTTTGATAAGATTCTTGTAAAAACCATTCTTCAAAGTGGTGCAGAACTTACTGTTTTGGCTGGCTTTATGCGCTTTTTAACACCCTATTTTACACAGCATATTAAAGCTATCAATCTGCACCCTTCATTACTTCCTCTTTTTAAAGGAAGTAATGCTATCAAAGAAAGCTATGATTCAACGCTAAAAGTCGCTGGTATCAGTGTACATTATGTGAGTGAAGAACTTGATGGAGGAGAGATTATCGCTCAACGCAGTTTTGAAAAAACATCTTCAATGAGTTTTGAAGAGTTTGAAGCAAAAATCCATGCTTTGGAACATACCTTGTTACCTGAAACCGTTATCAATTTATTAAATAGGAGAGAATATGAATGATATTTTAAAAATAGGCAATATCGAATTTGCAAGTCGACTCATTGTAGGCAGTGGAAAATACCCAGACTTTCAAACAACCAAAGATGCAACTATAGCTAGTGGATCAAAACTCATTACTGTAGCTGTACGACGTGTCAATATTACGAACCCAAAAGAAGAAAATTTACTTGATTATTTTAAAGGTACTGATATTAAAATGCTTCCTAACTCTGCAGGTTGCACCACAGCTGAGGATGCCATTACTCTTTTTCGCATGGTGAGAGAAGCAACTGGCATTGATCTCATCAAACTTGAAGTTATCGGCGATACTGCTAAAACACTTTACCCTGACGTCATGGAAACACTCAAAGCGTGTGAAGTTTTAGCGCATGATGGCTTTACTATTATGACATATACCAATGATGACCCCATTATGGCAAAAAGACTTGAAAATGCAGGCAGTGCTGCTGTAATGCCTCTAGCTTCGCCGATTGGCAGTGGTCTTGGCATTCAAAACCGTTACAATGTGCTGTTTATCAAAGAAGCCGTTAATATCCCTGTGATTGTCGACGCAGGTATTGGATGTGCTAGTGATGCCGCCATTGCAATGGAAATAGGCGCTGATGGTGTTTTAACCAATACAGCCATCGCACAAGCGAGAAATCCTATTTTAATGGCTGAGGCTATGAAACACGCTGTTATAGCTGGTCGAGCTAGTTTTCTTGCAGGACGTATTGCTAAAAAACCATTTGCAACAGCAAGTTCGCCTACTGAAGGTCTCATAGAATTTCAAGCCAAATAGGCACCCTTGTATTTTCCTTGACAAAAGGCTGAAATTTGTGTACAATTTCAGCCTTCAAAAGACTAAACTTTAGTCACATTTGAAAAAGTCGGGGCGTAGCGCAGCCTGGTAGCGCACCTGGTTTGGGACCAGGGGGTCGAAGGTTCGAATCCTTTCGCCCCGACCATGTTTTATTTTAATAATGGTGGACGTAGCTCAGTCGGTTAGAGCATCAGGTTGTGGTTCTGAGGGTCGTGGGTTCGATCCCCATCGTCCACCCCATTTTTAAAAGAGCAGTTGTATGCGCTCGTAGCTCAATTGGATAGAGCAACGGACTTCGGATCCGTAGGTTGTAGGTTCGACTCCTGTCGGGCGCACCAACCCAAACCGAGAGAAGATGCGCTCTTAGCTCAGCTGGATAGAGCAACGCCCTTCTAAGGCGTAGGTCACACGTTCGAATCGTGTAGGGCGTACCACCTTAAGACGGAGCATCGGCTTCGCAAAATTTACTACTGTTGTGTGCGGATATGGTGAAATTGGTAGACACGCCAGACTTAGGATCTGGTGCCGAGAGGCATGGGAGTTCGAGTCTCTTTATCCGCACCATCCCTTTAATAGGGACTTTCAAATAAAAAATCAAAAACTTCTTTACTTTAATAATATGAAAAGTACACATCAGGGTACACATTAAAAAACAACTATTACTTCTATAGTCTCAAAAGCTTTAATAAAGCTGATCAAAGAATAGCTATAACTAATCCTTCCGAATACTTTCACTATTCCTAATTATCATAAATTTTACTATATCTCTTAATAATCTATTTTCAAACTAAAATCTAATTTTCTTACGAAAAAACTTTATATTTTATGGTAAAATACATAAATATTAATTTAAAAACAAGATATTAATATATTATAAACTTATTTTAAACTTGTTATTTAATCTAAATTAACTTATTAAATACTAAATAAATAAGTTAATATTTATATTAAAAATATCTTTATAACGCCCATAAATACTATAGTTTAGTATACTATAGTAATTTTAAAAAAAGAGTTTGATATGTTTGATAATAAGAAAATTTTAATCGGTAATTGGTTTATAAAAGTAGCACGTGAGGAAATTAATGATGAGATATTATTATTTAGCACAAAAAAGAGTGTCTCATTTGTGTCTATTCAAGATTCCATTAATTCTATTATGGATGGTGCGCCAAAACAATATTCTCCTTCATTTGCTTGGACCGAAAGAAACAATACAAGATACAATCTAGCAGAAAGTGAAAAAAAAGTTTTAGCATATCAATATGTGTCAACAAATGGATATACAATCTATTTGCTCGATAGTCATAATATCAACATTATTAATGAAATTAAAAACTATAAAAATAAAAATAAAAACATTATTATTATTTCTGCAAACAACTATATCTATACAGACTTTAGTAGATCAATGTTGCATTTACATATTGATAATGAGATAAATCTTAAAAGTGATTTTATACATCCACAATATATAAAAAATCTACAACACATCATTAGTAATAATATGAATCCACCTAAAATTACCTATACCGACAGATATAAATATTATTTAGAGTTTTTACCAATAGTAAAAATCATCCAATCTAATAATTTTAATGTTATTAGAGAATTTATTTCTTTTCGTTTAACTGCAAGCTCTTATCTTAATGCAAGTCTTGACTTATTGTTACACGATACATCATATCATGAAAATAAATTTGTATTAGATGACTTGATTGATGCTGATATATATCTTTTACGAACTCACAGAATTTTAACTTCAAGGCTAGCAATTGTAATTTATAGATTGTCTTTTTTTGATTTAAGTGCTAATAAAACACAAATTGGACTTTTTTTTAAAAAAGAATTAAATGTAAAAAGTACTACCATAAATCTCAATAATTTAAATATCGAATTTATTAATGAAGATTTAAGTACTAAAAGTTTTAGAGGATATGATCTGAGGAGTCCAGTACAAACAGAATACACTATAAGGGTAGAAATAGCAAAAAAACTACTTAAAGCTGGGGTAGATATAAAAATTATTACAAAAGCTACAAAGCTAGTATTATCAAAAATACTTTAATTTGATTTACTAGATTATAATTCGTACAAACATAAGGCTTACTAATTTTATAAATAATTCTTATAGAACAAAGTCTTTTTACAAAGATATAATCGGTATTAGAATTACAGACTCATCTAAAAATCTAAGCTATATGTGACAAATAGTATTAGCCTCAAGATAGCGTATAAGCTCTGTCCTAGAAATGTGGAGCTTACTTCCTATCTTGACAACTTCAATTTCATTCTTCGATATTAACTTCTTCGCCATATCTATCTTAATTATATTCATCTCCTCGATTTCTTTCAAATTAAAAATTATTCCTTTTGGGATTAGTTCATCGTAATTTGTTTTCATTTTAAGCTCCTCAACTGTCCAATTTTTATCAAACAATGAGGTGCTTCAAAAATTTTATTTACATCTTGATTCCCACCATTTTTTAACCACATATCCTAACTATAGAAAAAAGAATAGAGCCTATTCTTTACTTTCACACAAAGGAGATCTATGAGGAAAGAGGATGAAAATATCATGTTTTATACGAAACCAAAGAGCTTAGTTTTGGCGGGGATGGAAAAAATGGAGGTGAACTATGAAAATATTAAAGCCATTTCATAAATCAAAAAAGTGTAACTATCAGATTCTAATACTGCTTTTACCACTGATGATTCACATCATCAATCACTCTAAGGAGCGTAAAAGATGGATGCCTCCTTTATTTTAACAATTGTCATTGCAGTTGCTACAGCGATTAAAGGAACCATTGATTCAAGTAACGAAAAATAATCATGATTTAGTCCATAAGACTTTCAACATTTATCATTAATCTAATAAGGAAATAACTATGAGTATAAGACCACTAAGTAATGAACAATTAAGAGCACAAGCACCCTCCATCTTTTCAGAAACGCCTATTGTTGGTGTTTCTGAAAAGTATGCTTTTGTACCCACTTACTCTGTGTTGGATACATTCAGACACGCAGGCTATTACCCCATTATGGCAGGGGAAAGTCGTGTGAGAAATCATGAGAACAAAGGCTACCAAAAACACATCATTCAGTTTAGAAGCCTAGAGCATCTGTTGCGTCCTAATGCCAATGAAGAGTATGCAGATATTGTGCTGACCAATTCGCACAACCGCACATCTTCTTTTAGTGTGGATCTTGCCATCTTTCGTTTAGTCTGTGCCAATATGCTCGTTGTTCCATCACACACCTTTTCACATCACTCCATCATTCACGCTGGTTTTAACTTTGAAAAAGTGCATACAGCCATTGATGAAGTAACGTCACATATGCCACATATTCAAGAAGAGATTGAAACCTTTAAAGCGATTGATCTCTCTATGGCAGAGCAACACTCATTTGCCAAAGCAGCGCTGGATATTCGCTTTGATAAAGAGGTGCATAGCGTTGATTTTAGAGAGGTATTGCACGTACATAGGGACGAAGATGAAGCACCAACGCTTTGGAACGTCTTTAACCGTGTGCAAGAAGCCATTATTAGAGGTGGTATCAAAGGTATTAATAAAACAACAGGTAAAACCTTTACCTCTAAAGCGATTACCGCCATTGATGCCAATCTGAAAATCAATAAAGAACTCTTTGCTACCGCACAGATGATTGCAGATTTAAAAGCACCTCCCTTAATGATTGCTGCCTAAAGGAGTGAAGATGAAACTGCTCAATTATCAACTGCAAACCCACATTGAAAGCTTATCAGGTGCCAAATCCACACAATTCTTTGGCGATTATGTTCGCACTATCTTGCAAGATACCACTAAGCCTTATTATCAAAGAGCTGATTATGTGGGCTTATCGCTTCAAGAGATCAAAGCAAAGATTGACACACTCTCCTCTGATATCAAAGAGCTTCAAACTCTCAAAAAGAGGCTCTCTGAGTCACTTGAAATCGCTAAAGAGATTATTGCTTCTGTGTTCTTAGAAAATGGTGTGGATCGCATTGATGGCAATATCATTAGCTCTCTTACCCTTAGCAATGAAACATCCAGTACGCAAACATCCTTCACCATTTTAGATCATGAAGCGGTTATGCGTTTAGGGTATATCAAATACCAACCAGACATTGAAGCCATTGAGCAAGCCATGATGAGTAATGAAGGTAAAAAGGAGTTGGTGGCGTTTGTCAAAAGTGAAACCAACACCACAACAACACCTGCCAAAGTAAAGGTCAATGCAAAACGTATTGGTCTAAGCTCTCAAGCAGAAGAACTGCTTAACATTGTCGAAGCAGCATAAGGAGATATCATGTTTGATCAACCACAAACCAAAGCTCTCACACAAGAGCTTGAAAGTACTCGTATTAAAAGTCGCCAAAAAGGTGATGTTGAACTCTCTTATTTAGAAGGCTTTGATGTCATCGATACGGCTAATCGCATCTTTGGTTATGGCAATTGGAGTTATAACGTCTCTGTCTTAGAGCAAGTATCCCAAGAATCCAACCAAAATCAAAACATTGTCATCTGTTATAAAGCTATTGTTGTGGTAAAAATCTCTGATGCAAAACATGAACATCGTATCAGTCGTGAAGATGTTGGCTTTGGTACAGGCATTGCTAAATCCCTTGCCGATTCTCATGAAAGTGCTGCTAAAGAAGCAGTCACGGATGCACTTAAACGCTCCCTTAGAAGCTTTGGCAATCAGTTTGGTAATTCACTCTACGATAAGTGGCTATATCGGAGAACTTGGACACCAAAGTCAGAAACACTTGGACACTTTGGTAAGGGATATTTTTAGAATTTAATTGTAGCATAAAGTGTCCAAGTGTTCTAAAAATTATTCATAATCTTTAGCA
>JAQUVE010000113.1 GCA_028693565.1 Sulfurospirillaceae bacterium
GGAGTATTTCAACATTCGTAAAAACACTAGCCCCTGTTGTTGTAAACCCACTGATGGCTTCAAAAAGGCACTGGCAAAATCAAGTTTGGTATAAAGAATTAAAGGAATGGCTCCTCCAATACCTAAGAGTATCCATATAAAATTAACAGAAACAATACTTTCTTTAATACCTAAAGTCATTTCATCGTTTTTAAGAATCAGAAAGATAGAAAGGTTGATAATAAAGAGAAGGAACATCGAAGCGGTATAGATAAAAACATCTTCATTGTATAAAAAGCCAATGAATGGAGGAATTAGAAATAAAAAGAAAACAACAAGCCCAACCGCTGAGACAAACTTCAAAATACTTTTAATACTCATGCGCTCTCATTATAGGTTTTGGCTAAGCCACTTGGAAACTACTTCAAAATCAGAGTCTTTGATAAAAGCTGCGATGACATCGTCTTTTTCGAATGAATCAACAGATTTGTATTCTAAAATGACGTTATCTCTAACGATAATAAAATTTCCTTTTTCTTCTATTCTATCTGGAAGGTGTAGTTTGGCACCAATAAGACTGGAGTTTGCAAATATTTTGCGTACTAACGCATCACCTTCACCACCGCAGAATTTTTTTTGAATGATAATTTGAGACGATTGAATTTTTTCGAGAATGGAATAAAATGCATTAATTTTTTCGCCACGTACCACTTCTATATTTAGATTTCGCATGAGTGAAGAGTAGGCGATATCATTATTGATCCCTACAATTTTTTTGATCCCTCTTTGTTTAGCTTCGATACATTTAGTAATATTGTATTCATCATTTTTGGTTGCCGCAATAAACATATCTGTATCAAAACGTGTTTTATCTGTGATATGATCAGCATCATAATTAGTTTTTAAAACAGTTGCTTTATTTTTAAGTTCGATGCTAGCTTTTCGGCATAATTCGATATTTTTGTCCATAATCTGAACATCAATTCCTTTTTTTAAAAGTACTTTAGCGATTTCAACGCCCAAGGTATCAGCACCAAAAATAACACAGTTTTTAATCGTTGTCATGGGCTCATTGTACTCACAAACAATGGAGCGCAAAGAAAGAATAGCATTGGGGAAAGCAAAAAAGTAGACTAAATCTTTGGGGAGTAGTGTTTCTGAAGAATGTGGTATATAGAATTTTTTACTGCGTTCGATGCCTGCAATGGCTACTTCGCCGCTAATTTCTCCAATAAAAGTTGAGATCATACGCGGTTCAAAATCTTCTTTGAGTCGTATAGAAATCAATAAAGCTTTGGTATAGTCAAAAGATTTTGCATTGTGTGCATGGGAAAAATCAACCAAATATTTAAAAGGTTGTGCAGCGTCAAATGAGGGAACAATAGTTTCACTAATATTAAGCTTTGCTTTAATCAAATCACTCGCGAAGAAGTTATTTTTGAGGCGAATAATTTTTTTCTTAACGGTTGCGATATTATCGATAATTAAAGATGAAAGAAGATTGACTTCATCGGTATCTGTTACCGCAATAAAAAGATCAACTTGTGGATTAATACCAAGATAGGTATGTGGATTTTCAATATTACCACAAATGCCTAAGACATCTAAGGTTTCTTGTATGTTTTGAATAGCATATTCATTTTGGTCAATAACAGTAACACTGTTGTTAACCATCAAATGTTTGGCTATATTGTAGCCCACGCGTCCAGCTCCAGCGATAATTACTTGCATAATTCTTCTTTTTACCTTAAATAGTGGTTATGAAAAACGAATTTTAATTCTAGCATATAAATCATAAAAACAGAGCTTAAGAAATAAGAACAAGTTTTTGTGTGTAAAATTATAGTGTAGAAAATAGACTGAGGCAAAATCCTTTTGAAAAAAACAAAGGATTTTGCTTGAAAAGTATATTATTTTATCGTCGTTTTGCTATATTCTTTCATACTCTCTAAATAAGCATCTTTAAGCGTGTTAATATAGGCTGTTGCTTTTTTTGTATCCGTCATTGTAACAAGAGCTTCATTACCATATTTATCACTAATTTTGGTAATTTCGTAGGTTAGTTTTGATTTCTCATTAAGTTTAATAAGAGCTTTATAAAAAGCATCATCGAGCTCTTTATTTTTAAGCTTATCGTTCTGATAAAGATAAAACGCTACTTTATAAACTTCGTCTTTATCGTTACTGTACACTTCAACATACTCTATGGTATCATCAAGAAGTTTAATATTAAAATATTTTTGATCTTTGGTAATACACGAAAATTCAGTGCATTTAAAGCCATTTTCTGTGAGATAAGCATTGTCTTTACCAATAAGATTGTCTAAAAAACCTGCAAACAGAGAAACGTGGGTTAAAAAAACAAGAGAGAGAAGGAATTTTTTCATCGTTGACCTTTTAGTAATAGAGTGTCGTCAAACAGTATACAAGTTGCACATTACGACAGAGTTGGGACGCTGTTGTTTGTATTAATGGTGGGTCCTGAGTGATTTGAACACTCGACCACCCCGTTATGAGCGGGGTGCTCTAACCAACTGAGCTAAGGACCCATTTTTTTAAGAGAAGTATTTTACTCTTTTAAATGTTAAAGCAACATAAAATCCCCAATAGAAGGGGGCTACCCTAGATATTTTAGAAATTTATACGTTGGGTCAAAACGGAAGGCTAATAGGTTTTCCAAAATACCAAAAAGTGCGAAAAAAGTGATAAAACTACTCCCCCCATAACTAAAAAATGGTAAAGGGACACCTACAACAGGGGCAAGTCCAATCGTCATGGCAATATTAATGCTCATATAAAAGAAGATAAGCAACGAGATGCCACTGGTAATGACTTGCGCGAAGTAATCACGTTTAAGTTTGAAATTAAGCGTTATGAGGTGAATGATAAGCAGTGCGTATAAAATAATGATCCCAAAAGCACCCCAAAAGCCAAAACGCTCAACGGTATAAGCAAAGATAAAATCACTAGTGGCAATTGGTAAAAATTTATAATGTGTTTGGGTTGCTTCATTTTTATCTTTACCATTGAGTCCACCTGAACCTATGGCAATAATCGATTGCTTTACATGATAACTAGGCTTTTCACTAATAAAATCTGCGATACGTTGCTTTTGATAATCATGTAAACTATTGTATAAAAAAGGTCCACTGATTCCTACGAGAATTACGAGAGATATCCAAATTTTTTTATTGACCCCAATGACAAATAATGTACCATAGCCTAATAAAAGTAAAACCATTGCTGTACCTAAATCAGGCTCTTTTGCAATCAATATAAAGGGTAATAAGATGTAAAAGCTAAGTTTAAAAAAATCCTTCCAACCGTAACCATTTTCATCAGGAGGATTTTGCTTTATGAGGTAGGCAAGCATTAAAATAAATGCTGGTTTAAATATTTCGGAAGGCTGTATGGTAAAATGAACAAAAGGAATATCTAGCCATCGTCTAGCTCCCAATTTTGCAATACCAAAAAAATCAACACTGATAAGAAGTCCTATAGTTATCCAATACAAAAAAGGGATAAGCCACTCTATCTTGCGGATGGGAGTAATAAAAAATAAGCAAAAAACACCCATTCCGACAATATAGTAAACAATTTGTTTATTGCCAAGCATAGTGCTCGCTTCAGAAATGAGAAAATAGGAAATTGTGATGATTGGTAGCACTAAAATAGGAATTAAAAAATCAAAATGTGTTAAGATGCGTCTATCAATTTGAAACAAAATGTCCCTTTAAAATTTTCAAAAGTATAGCAAAAAATTTAAGGAAAATAACGTAAAATGGAATTTATATGTCAAGAACCTAATCGGTTGGATAGTGCTATGAGTGAAGCATTAGGGCTCCCTCGAAATCAAGTTGAGAAGCTCATTAAGACGCTAGGTGTTATCATTAACGGTCATGTTGTCACTAAATGTAGCACTAAATTGTGTGGTGGAGAGCGAATAGAATATGATTTTGCACAAGCAGTAGAGAGCCAAAGTGCCTATGCGATAAATTTTGATGTCGCTATATTGTATGAAGACGATGATCTTTTAATTATTAATAAGCCACCTTTCCTGACTGTTCATCCTGCTCCTAGTGTGAAAGAGGCAACGCTAGTGGATTGGCTAAAATACAAAGGAATTTCACTTTCGACGATTAGTGGTGAAGAGAGGCATGGAATTGTGCATCGTATTGATAAAGAGACTAGTGGAGCATTAGTAGTTGCAAAAAATAACGAGGCACACTATGCCCTTTCTCAGCAATTAGAAGATAAAAGTATGGGCCGCTATTATTTAGCGCTTATCGATTTAGCATTAAAAGAAGATATTGTGGTTGATTTACCTGTCGCACGAAATCCTAACCATAGACTCAAAATGGCTGTTATGAAGCATGGTCGGGCCGCAAAAAGTGCTTTTTGTAAAATAGCGCTTTCGAAAGACAATAAAATAGAGTTAATTGCTGCCAAACTCTTCACAGGAAGAACGCATCAAATAAGGGTGCACTTAAACGCATTGTCACGGCATATTATAGGGGATAGTTTATACGGTTTTAAGAGCCAAAATGATACAATACCAAGAGTTATGTTACATGCTTATATTTTGTACCTAAAACATCCAAAAACAGGCGAAGTATTACGTGTTAAGGCACCTTTAATGGATGATTTTGAGGCGCAGTTATTAAAAAAATTTGATAAGGAAACAATCGATGAAAAAATTACATGTGATAATATCATTAGCCGCTTTGATACTGTTTCTGACTGGGTGCGAAAAGACACTTGAGACGCCGAAAGTACCTTTAGTAGATTCGACATTGCCTCGAATAGAGAGTGTACGCACATTAGCAGATATAACAGAAATTGGATTTGAGTGGTCTCCTATTTATGGTGAAAATATTGAAGGTTATGTCATTTACCGATTAGATGGCAATAAAATGAAAAAAATTGCCACAATCAAAGACAAATATACTTCTCATTATGTTGATACTAAACTAACGCCAGATACACAGTATAGTTATCGTTTTGCAACATTTTCCGCTGAAAAAAGAGAATCAGAGCCAAGCCAAATTATAACCGTTACGACCATTGGTACTATTGAATCAGTCTCTTTTATCAAAGCGATTACAGGTCTTCCCAATCGTGTTAAATTGGTATGGAGACCGCATCCAATGGAAAGAGTTGAGTCGTACATTATTGAACGGAATGAATTTAAATCAACACAATGGGAAGAGATTGGAAAGATTGATGGTAGGTTAAATGCCGAATTCATTGATACGGGGCTTCAAGATAATTATGTTTATCGCTATCGTGTTAAAGTCAAAACCTTTGACGGTATCATCTCAAAGCCAAGTGAAATTGTTGAAGCTCACACAAAGCCACTGCCAAAAACCATTGGAGGGTTGAGTGCAACAACTGATTTGCCTAAAAAGATTATTGTAAAATGGGCTCCTGCAAGTGAAAATGATTTTTCACATTATAAAATTTATCGATCTTCTAATGCAAGCTTGTTTTATAGCTATCATGGAAAGACAAAAAATACAGAATTTGAAGATATTGTGAGCGATAATGGCAAGATGTATTATTACAAGATAACAGCTGTGGATACAGATGGACTGGAGTCTAAACAGCAGGGCAATCCTATTAGTGGGAGTACTTTATCAGCTTTACGTGCCCCTATAGTTCAGTCTGTGAAACACGATGGAAGATCAATTTTTATTACATGGAACAATGTTGATAACGCCATTAAATACAATGTTTTACGCGAGTTTAAAAGTGGTGGGTCTGTTAAAAAACAGAGCTATACAGGTGTTTTTGAAAATAATTACCATGATTTAGACACGGTTCCAGGTGTTGAATATACCTATCATATTGTAGCAATTGATAAGTTTGGCATAGCTTCTGATTCTTCCGATAGTGTTGTCATTACAATACCGAAGGATTAAAAGAGGGCATGCCAAATTTTCAGACCTATGTACTTAAGCCGTTAACGTATCCATGCCAGCATAATGACACATGCTTTGAGTGTGAAGCCATCAGTGCACGTAATAATAAATTGGTGGTGGCAACAACAAAAGGTGAAACATATTTAGTGCGTGTGAGTCAAAAAGATGAGAAGCGCCTTTTAATTAAGGGCGATAAAGTGACCCGTCCTTCTCAAGCTTCAATTTTGCAAAAAGTCTTGATGGATTTTCGAGATGTAAGTGAAGCTACTGAAATTTGTTCTAATATTGAGCCTAAACGAGCCTTGCATGTTAAGCGTTCACCTTTTCTAAAGTCTATTGATTTTTTCGCTTCACGTTTTGAAGTAACTCAAGAAATTTGGATTGAAGTAGGATTTGGCAGTGGAAGACATTTACTACATCAAGCAAAAAAACACCCACAAATTCAATTTATTGGAATTGAAATTCATAAGCCTTCTATTGAACAAGTATTAAAGCAGTGTGAATTACAGCACATTGATAATATTTTAGTCTTAGATTATGATGCAAGGCTGTTTATGGAGTTTTTACCTTCAAATTGTGTTGGTAAAATTTTTGTACATTTCCCTGTGCCTTGGGACAAAAAGCCTCACAGAAGGGTTATGTCTCAGTCATTTATTGATGAGGCTTTGCGAGTACTTATTCCATCTGGGCAGCTAGAACTTCGTACGGATAGCCCACTTTATTTTGAGTTTTCTTTAGGTGAAATGCTCAAACTTTCTAAGGCAAGTATTCATATAAAAAAAAATGAAGCTCTTGAAATCACCAGTAAGTATGAGGACCGATGGCTTAAAATGGAGAAAGACATTTATGATGTGACACTTGTTAATGAAGCATTTTCTCCTCCTATCCCTAAAGTAGGGACATTGAAGTTTTCACAAGTAATTGATTTTCAAAAATTATGTCAGAGTTTTAAAGAAGAAACTATACGTGGAGATAGTTTCTTTGTTCATTTTGAGGAGCTTTACCTTATCGATGCAACGAGTGGACTGATTCGTATCTCTTTTGGCGCTAATGAGCGCAATGAAAAGTGCTATATTTGGATTAAAAATGGAGTTGTATCATATTTTCCTGATACAGTTCTTGCAACACAAAATAATATCAATGCCGATAAATTAATAAAAGAGTGGATTAATGGATTATGTAATTAAAGCAGATGGGCTTAATATTAGTTATGGTAGAGACGAGCCCATTATTACTGATGCTAACATCTCTGTAAAGGCTCATGAATTTGTTTTTATTACCGGGAAAAGTGGTAGTGGTAAGTCGACAATTATTAAATCGCTCTATGGCGATTTAATGCCTAATCGAGGTGAGCTCAATGTATGTGGGGTTGATTTTAAAAATATTTCAAGTTCAAAATTAAATATTTTACGACGTTATTTGGGTGTTGTATTCCAAGATTATAAACTCATTGATGAGTGGACTGTAGAGCAAAATGTGATGTTACCTTTAATTATAGGTGGTTTTTCACGTAGTGTTTGTATTAAACAAGCGCATAAGCTTTTAAAGCATGTTAAATTATTGCATAAAGTCAATAAGTATCCTTTTGAACTTAGTGGAGGCGAGCAACAAAGAGTTGCTATGGCTAGAGCGCTTGCTCACAATCCAGTACTTATTTTAGCAGATGAGCCAACAGGTAATTTGGATAGTTATTCAAGTGAAGTGATTTGGAATTTGCTCAAAGGGGCTAAAGAGCATTTGGGAACAACGATATTAGTTGTTACCCATAATATTCCAGCTACTTTAGGGATGGACTATAAACACTTTTTTTTAGAGGGAGGAGTGTTGAATGAAGTCAGTTAGTAGCCATTTGTCTGTTATATTATCTGTTTTTGTATTACTCTTTTGCTTACAATTTGCCACGTTGATCAACAAAGTTGTGGATGATTATGCCCAAAAAATTACCAATGATTATTCGATTGTTATTGTCTCTTCTACTGAAATTAAGGAAGAAGTCCTTAAAAAAGAGGTCTCTGAAGTTTCATCATTGTCTGAAATTAGTAGTAAAAAAATATTAGATCGCTTAAAAAATGATATGTCTTCAAAAAATTTAGCGTTACTTCAAGTGGCTTTACCAAAATTTTATACTATCAAATTGAATGTGATGCCTAATCAAAAAAACATTCAAGAAATTAAAGCTAAATTAGCCAGTATAGCTTCTATTACTCGCGTCGAAACATTCGCAAAAACACATGAAAAGATATTTAAAATGTTTTTAATATTACAAACAACGGCATATGTCTTTACAACGTTTATTGCCATTATTTCTGTTTTATTGATTTTAAAACAAGTACGTATATGGGTCTATGAGCATAGTAGGCGTATGAGTATTATGTCGTTATTTGGTGCTTCTTTTTTTATGAAAAGTGCAATGCTTTATCGTATGACGATAGTTGATTCAATGCTTAGTGCAATACTGGTTAGTGCCATTTATTTTATCTTGCCTAAAATAAATATG
>JAQUVE010000114.1 GCA_028693565.1 Sulfurospirillaceae bacterium
TGTCGATGAATTTCAAGGATTTTACTTAGCAGAACCAAGAGCTCGAATTGTAACAAAAAAAGAAAATAAGGCTTGATGTGACGACCAATGAACTTTTTCTAAAACTCTTACGATATGTTTCTATTACACCCAAAGATGATGGTGCTTTTGTGTTTATCAAAGAGTATCTCGGTGATTTTGAAGCAATTGAAATAGAGATTGAAAATACAAAAAACCTTTTCTTATATAAACACTTTGGAAAAGGTATTCACCTGTGCTTTGCTGGACATATCGATGTTGTCCCTGCTGGGCATGGATGGGATACACCTCCGTTTGAACCAGTTATTAAAGAGGGTGTTGTGTATGCAAGAGGTGCACAAGATATGAAAAGTGGTGTGTGTGCTTTTTTACAAGCGTGCAAAGAGACAACAAGCTTCAATGGGACGTTATCGGTTTTATTAACCAGTGATGAAGAGGGTGATGCAAAGTATGGTACACGAGAAATGCTAAAAGAGTTACAAAAACGTCATTTTTTGCCTGATTTTGCTATCGTTGCAGAGCCTACATGTGAAGTTGTTTTTGGGGATGCTATTAAAATTGGACGGCGAGGTTCAATTAATGGGGTATTAGAAATTTTAGGGAAAAGTGGTCATGCTGCTTATCCTGAAAAAGCACAAAACCCTGTACATTTAATAGCACCTATATTAGATAAGCTAGCAGGGTACTGTTTGGATGAAGGAGATGAAAGCTTTGCACCTTCTCAAATGGTAATTACGGATATTCGTGGGGGGCTTGAGGTTACTAACGTAACACCTGGTGAGCTTAAAATTATGTTTAATGTACGCAATTCGACAAAAACTGATTTGGAAGCTATCAAACGGTATATTGAATCGGTTATGGGTATGATGGCGTATCGTTTAAGCCTAACACAAAGTGCACACTCTTTTGTAACGGCGCATGATTCGCGTGTGGTGGTTGCATTGCAACATTCTATTAAAGCTATCGTAGGTATGAATGCAAAATTATCAACAGCGGGTGGCACAAGTGACGCACGATTTTTTGGTGAATTTGGTGTCCCTACAGTAGAGTTTGGTGTGGTAAATGATACGATTCATGCCCCCAATGAGTGCTGTCCATTAGCTTCAGTTGAAGATCTTGTAAAAATTTTTATAAATGTGATTAACACAATGAAGGAAGAAAAATGAAAATTATTGCTACACCTAAAGCACCTCAAGCAATTGGCCCATATTCACAAGCCATAGCTTTAGATACGCTGGTTTTTACCTCAGGTCAAATTGCTCTTCAGCCTAATGGAGAGTTTTTAGAGGGAGATATTGTTGCTCAAACGCACCAAGTTTTAGAAAATTTAATAGCCGTTTTAGAAGAAGCAGGAACGACCTTGGATAAAGTTATCAAGACGACGATTTTTCTTGCGCATATGGAAGATTTTACTAAAGTGAATGAAGTCTATGGAAATTATTTCAAACTACACAAACCAGCGCGAAGCACTGTAGGTGTCGCTACTTTACCTAAAGGGGCACTGGTTGAAATTGAGGCTATTGCAACTCGATAAAATGGTAGTTTAATAAAAATATTTTACTATGAAATCCTAAGGTTCATGTAGGATTTCATATACTATAATCCTCGCTTTGTGTCTCAAATTTTCTTGTAGGAAGTTTTCATTATGCCTAAGAATCATTATGATGTTCTCGTGGTCGGTGGAGGAATTTCAGGTGCAGCTCTTTTTTATGAGCTTGCTAGATATACAGATATTAAAAGAATAGCACTTGTAGAAAAGTATGGTTCTCTCTCAACTCTCAATTCCAAAGGTACTTCAAATTCTCAAACAATCCATTGCGGTGATATAGAGACAAATTATACCGTTGACAAAGCGAAGAAAGTGAAAGAAACAGCCAATATGGTTGTAAAATACTGCTTACAACACGGTTATGACAACAAATTCATGTTTGCACACCAAAAAATGGCCATAGGTGTTGGTGACATAGAAGTTGCTTATATGAAAAAGCGTTATGAAGATTTTAAAGAGCTTTATCCGTATATGGAAGTTTTTGATAAAGAAAAATTAGCGCAAATAGAGCCAAAACTCATTTATGATGCCAATGGAAAAGAGCGCCCTGAAGAGATTATTGGGGTAGGCGTTGAAGGTGGTGAATATAGTACTATTGACTTTGGTGCCATGAGTGAAAGTTTAGTCAATAATGCGCAACAGGTGAAAGATAAAGTTACCGACGTTTTCTTTAATTCGCAAGTTTTGAGTATTAAAAAATTTGGTGATGTTCATGTGATAATGACAAAAGATAGGACTTTTACTGCAGATTTTGTTGTTGTTAATGCTGGAGCTCACTCTTTATTTTTAGCTCATCAAATGGGCTTTGGATTGGATTTTTCATGTCTTCCAATGGCGGGAAGTTTTTATATCTCTAAGAAAAAAATACTCCATGGTAAAGTATATATGGTACAAAATCCAAAACTTCCTTTTGCAGCACTTCATGGTGATCCTGATATATTAGCAGATGGTTGTACACGGTTTGGACCCACAGCTTTAATGCTACCAAAGTTGGAGCGTTATGTTCATGGAACGTATTTGGACTTTTTACATACACTTCGTTTGGATCACAATGTCATCAAAGTCTTTTATGATTTGCTCAAAGATAGTGAAATTCGAAACTATGTTTTTCGAAACTTTTTATTTGAAGTACCAAAATATGGTAAAGAGCTTTTTATCAAAGATGCGCGCAAAATTGTACCATCATTGCAACTTGATGATATAGAATATGCAAAGAATTTTGGAGGGGTAAGACCTCAAGTTATTGATAAAAAATCACAAAAACTGATGCTTGGTGAAGCAAGTATTAATCCAGGTTCAGGAATTGTTTTCAATATGACACCAAGTCCTGGAGCAACGAGTTGTTTAGGAAATGCCAGACGAGATGTTAAAATCGTGTGTGAATTCCTTGGTAAAACATTTAATGAGACTTTATTTAATCAGGATTTACTTGATTAAAATAGATAAGGGCTTATTTATAAGCCCTTCGGAGAATAAATGAATCCACTTGATCTTTATGCCAAAATAGAAACGCTTATTGGGTTTGATGAACAGTATGAAAAACTCTATAAAATATATTTGGAATGGCTTGATACGTTGCACGTAAAACGTATTTTAGATGTAGGATGTGGAAACGGTAAATTTTTAGCACATTTACAAGCAAAACATTTTAATGCACAAGGCATTGATCGAAGTGTGCAAATGGTTGAGCGTGCAGTGCGTTTAGGTGTCAATGCTAGTACACAAGAGCTGAATGAGCTTCCACAAGCCTCTTTTGATTGCGTTGTGGCTATAGCGGATGTTATTAATTATATCCCACCCAATGAAGTAGCTTCTTTTTTTGAAGCAGTCAATAGCGTATTAAAACCAGGTGGTTATTTCCTATGTGATGTAAATACGTTGTATGGATTTGAAAGTGTTGCTGATGGAGTGATGTGCAAAGAGACTGAAACAGAATTTTTATGCATTGAAGCTACGTTTGAAGCAAAAGAACTACTAACAAATATAACTCTTTTTGAAAAAGAAGCAGATGTGTATCAAAAGTACCAAGGCTCTATTATGCAATATTTTCATTCACAAACATTTCTCAAAAAAATAGGTATTTTTAAATTTTGCACTACAAAAGCCGTTTCTTTATTTGCAAAAGAGAGCGATAAAACGATCATGCTTCTTCAAAAAAAATAGACTAAATTTTTTGGAGTAAGGTACTAAGCGCTGTTGTTGTGGCACCTTTTTGATTTTGATCTTGTAATTGTTCCATCAGTTGTTTGGTGTAATCACTCAACATCTTATCAAGTGTTTGAAGTGCTGTTGCTTTATCTTCTCCTGAAAGTGGTGGTTGTGCTGATTCTCCAAGTCCTAAAGACTCTTTCAGTTCTTCTTTTTTCTTTTCAATCATCTCTTTAATCTTTTCAAGATTTTGTTCTTGAAGATAAGCAAGGGCACCGCGTGAGCTTAGGGTTCGTTTAAAATTTTCAAGCTCGGCATCGGATTGTACCTCAGTTGGGTCTTGTTGTGATTTGAGGTTATCAATGAGTTGTCTTTGCAACTCCGTTTCAAATGTTGCCGTTGTTGAAACAACATCTTTTGTTTTACTAGAGAGCGTATTCATCATCGTTTGATTTAATAAAGCATCAGCATTAATTGTCATCGTCAACTCCTAATTAGTCATTGTTTTTTACAAGCAAAAATTGTTCCTTATAACTATGCTAAAATATCATTAAAAACTATAATTAGGAAGCTGGTATGATTGTGAACATACGTGAGGCCATTGAAACAGACATCCCAAAATTATGCACATTATTAGCGATATTATTTGAAAAAGAAGCTGAATTTAGTGCCAATATTCAGTTACAGCAAGTGGGTCTTCAAGCGATTATCAGTAATAAACAGATAGGGAAAATTTATGTTATCCAAGAAGATGATACGATTGTGGGAATGGTGAGTTTGTTGTTTAGTATTAGTACAGCATTAGGTGGCAAAGTCGCGTGGCTTGAAGATATGATTATTGCCCATGAAGCACAAAATAAAGGGTATGGTTCGCGGTTGATCAAATATACAATAGATGAAGCCAAAAGGCTTGCATGTAAGCGTATCACCTTACTCAGTGATGCAGATAATGATGCCGCTCATCGTTTTTACAGTCGTTTTGGCTTTGAGTATTCATTAATGCAGCCACTACGTTTAATACTTTAAGTTCAATGGCTATAAATGTCACAACAATTTGTTATACTATCGAGGAATATTAGGAATGAGGATAAGAGAATGATTGCAAAAATAGTTTTTTGTGTAGTATTTATGACGACATTGATGCATGCTAATAGTCAAAATGATTGGGCACTTTATCAAGAAATTACGCAAAAAATTAAAGAAGAGGCAATTTATCCAGTTGATGAAAAAAAATTGTTTGATGGGTGTCTTGATGGAGTAGTCAATGCCGTGGATAAAAGCGGAAATTATTATAATGAACAAGAGTCAGAACTTATTCTTTCAACATCCACGTTAACGGCTCGTTTAGGAATTCATATTGTGCAACACGAAGGGCATATTGTTATTAAATCAGTATTGTCAAACTCCCCTGCATCAAAAGCGGGGCTTAAAAGTGGTGATGAAATTTTAAAGATTGGTGACATTAATCTTCGCCATATGGATCGAGAAGATACTATTATAGCGTTACGGGGATATCCAAACACAAAAGTCAAACTCTCTATTCTAAAACCTGGGGCAAAAAAGGCCAATGATCTCATCTTGACGCGTAAAATTTTAAATGAAAATAAACTGGTTTCTAAGATTATCGATAATCGTTTATTGTATGTGAAAATTATCTCTTTTGAACAAGACACCCTTAAAAATATCTTAGATGACCTAAATACGTTATCAGAATCTAATGTACCAAAAGAGGGGCTAATTCTTGATTTGCGTGATAATTTAGGGGGCGTTTTAAGTAGTGGTTTAGCCGTGACTTCACTTTTTATCCCTCAAGAGAGTGTATTGATCAATGTAAAGAGCCGTAGAAAAGAGGAAAAAAAGCAGTATAAAAACACACCTTTGGATTATGAAGGAAGTGGGTTTGAAGCGTTGATTCATAAAGTTGATTTTTTAAAAAAAATTCCATTAGTGATTCTTGTTAATCAAGATTCCATGGGTAGTGCAGAAATAGTTGCAGCAGTACTTCAAGAATATAATCGTGCTACCATTATTGGTCAGCCAACTGTGGGCAAAGACACTTTTGCAACCATCTTCCCATTGGAAAATCAAAAAACGGCAATCAAACTTGCAACAGCAAGATGGACGACGGCTAAAGGGAAAAGTGTTTGGCCAAGCGGTGTCGTGCCTAATATCGAAGTGGATGAAGAAAACGAAGATGAAGACCCATCCTTACAGATGGCAATCACTGTAATGCCAAAGAAACCTTAAACAATTCAATTTGGTTTATAGTGAATGCTGGGTTGAATGATACTCTTAATGCTTCATGGTGAGACAAACATATAAAAAGGTTTTTGATCGAGAGCCATTTCTATCCAAATACCATTTGTATTTGAAGTATTGTTGATTGCAATATTCAAGGATAGGTATGTTTTGGGTAGTTCAAAGAGTATTTTTATTTTTTTATTAGAAAAGATAGCTTTGACACCTCCTGTAATAATATTGCAAAATTCACCAATGCCATCCAAAATTGCTGCATCATCATTATCATCAATACGTTCGCCCAACATAGATTCGAGTGCAAGCATTGCTAATGGCTTAGGAAAAACAAGAAAAAAATTCCCCGCAATATCACCTTTAAATCGCATTGATGCAACTATAATTGGGTCAGTTAGAATAGCAAAAGGTCTAATCTCGTGTTTGATTTTGCATGCATCTAGCCCTGTAATAGTGACGAGGGAATTGACTGCGGTATCGATAAATGTAGGCAGGTTAATAATTAATTCTTTTGAAAGAGTTAATGTGGGTTTAGCCAGAGCACTCTCTTTAAGGTTGAGGCGATTTTGCATCATGGTCATATCGTACGTATGTGCAGAGGCCTTTTGTCTAAGCTCCTCAAGAGAATGTGCATAAACGACGTGGTGACCATTTACTGTTAATGCAGCAGAAATCTTTTGGGCATTGCTATCATCTTCATCGTAGAGTAAAATATGGAGCTCTTTATGCATGGCTTTTGGGTTTAAAAAAAGTGTTGCAGTGGGGAGATTTTGCAATAATTTGAGTTGTGTTTTTGCTGTATATATTTTAAGAATGTCAAAAATTTTTTTAGAATAATCTCCCAAAGCTATTGGATATTTTAGCGCAAGGCAGGCTTTATCGAGGTGCTTGATAAATTCTTCTAAAAGAGGAGAGTCTTCAAATGCAAATTTTTCTAAAGAGATGAAAATACCTTTGATATTCCGATCTTTATATGTTTCTTTAAAACTTAACAATGTATTAATAAAAAGTGTATTGTTTTGTATATTATTGATGCCATTGAGTGGACAAATGATAATTTCATTTTGAATAGTATGGGTCATATGTTTGTCGTGCCATAATTTGAAATAGTGATTATGATTATACGAAATTTGTCTTTTAATTTTATTGAATTAATCTATGGCTATAATATACACTTATTAATTATTAAGGTAAGAAAAAGAATGACATCATGGTATCACGCAGTTGATGTGTCCATTGAAATTTATATCAAGCAAGCCATTGATAATGAATTACACAAAGACATTGAAGATATCATCTTTTTTTCAAGTTATACTATTGGTCTTGATGTGTTTAAAGAAGCTACTCAAAAGCTTAAAGCACGACTTAGTCAAGATGAAGATGAAATAGACATTGCTGCCCAAGAAGAGGCTAGAAAGTTTTTACGCCAATATCATTTACGCCAAGCGTTATCACAAAAAAAGCAGCGTTATATTGCGAGAGAGCTAATAAAAGCCCATATTAGGATTAATGAAGCTGTGCTAGAGCATTTTTATAGTTTGCAAAAAAAGGCACACTCTTTTGAGTACTTTCAAGAAAGAAAAGAGAATATTTATAAGCTGTTAGAAGATGAGTAAAGCTACTTCTTTAGAAGAAAAAATACGAAAGCATATGGCTAAAATGTAAACACATATTAAAGCGTTTACGATGGTGCCTTATGATATAATTTTGTAATCACATTACGGTATAGTAATCATGATATTAACGAAGGAAAATAAGATGGATAAAAAAACAAAAATATTAGCAACCGTTGGACCAGCCAGTGATAGTGTAGAAATTTTAGAAGGTTTGATTAATGCTGGCGTCAATGTTTTTCGTCTCAATTTTAGCCATGGAACCCATGAATACCACGCAAGTACTTTAGCCAAAATTCGTGAAGCCGAAAGTAATCTTCAAAAAAAGGTAGGGGTACTCCAAGATATATGTGGCCCTAAAATCAGAGTTGGTAAGTTAGAGGAAGATTTTTTTCTCACGACAGGCGATACTGTTCAGTTTGTTAAAGAGGAGATTGTTGGTAGTAAAATCAAAGAAGGCGAATATAAATTATGCATTAATCAACCTCAAATTTTAGATATGCTGAAAGTCGGAGAATACATTTATCTCTACGATGGTAATATTAGAGCAAAAGTTATTGAAATAGGTCAAAATATTATCACAAAGATCGAAAATAAAGGTAAA
>JAQUVE010000009.1 GCA_028693565.1 Sulfurospirillaceae bacterium
AGTTAATATTGACGGAACAAAAGCTACTTATACAGGTGGTGCTGGTGTTGATAATGTAACAGTAAATAATGCAGGTACTGCAGTTGCTAAAGCAATCGACCTTGGTGCAGGCAATGACAAGTTAACTCTTGCTGGCGGTACAGTTTTAGTTCCTACAGCTGATTTAAAAGGTGGAGAAGGTACAGATACACTTTCTACTGATGCTACAAGTGCAGCTACACTTTCTGGTGGTGTATTATTCGCAGGAAAAGTAACAGGTTTTGAGAAATTAGAACTTACTGCTGCTACAACTAACAATGTGGATGTTGAAAAACTAGGAAATTATAATTATGTAATCTCAAATTCTGCTTCTGGTACAGTTGCTGCATTGACAATTACTAATTTAGCAAACAACGGAACATTAGAAATAGCTAACGGTGGTGCAACTAACACATCTCATATCGTAGCTATCAAAGATGCTGCAACAGGTACTGCTGACAATTTAAATATTGTTCTAAATAATACTGCTGCTGCTACAAATAATATGGCTGCAGGTAATGTAACAGCAGCAAATGTTGAAACTGTTAAAGTTACAACAACAGATGCTACTCCTACTATTGTTGCAACTGGTGCAGCAGATATTAACACAAACTCTATGACATTAACTGCAGACAAAGCTACTGCTCTTACTGTTGATGGTAATGCAGGGTTGACTCTTACTTTAGCAGCTGCGACTAATGTTCTTACAACTGTAACTGCTACAGCTATGACTGCTGCTCTTACTCTTGACCTATCTGCACACAATGGTGCTGTAATGACAGTAAACGCTGGTTCAGGTGCTGATGTTCTTTCTGCTACTGTTGGTGCAAATGCTAAAGCTGATGTCCTTAACGGTGGAGCTGGTAACGATACATTGTATGCTGGTACAAACGGTGCTCATTTAACTGGTGGTGCTGGTAATGACCTATTTGTTCTTGGAGCTACTTCTGCAACTACAGGTACAAATGAAGCAACAACTCACTCATATATCACTGACTTCCAAGCTGGTGATTTATTACAGTTAAGCTTCTACAATAATACTGGTGGAGCTGTTGGTACGGTGGCTGATACAACTGCAGGTGCTGTAACATCATTCGAAAAATTAACTGCTAACCAAAGTGCAAATGCAACTTATTCAAATTATGTAGATGCTGCTATGGCACAAGCTGCCGTGGGTGAAGCTGTATGGTTCAGTTTTGCTGGTAACTCTTATATTATCGTAGATAGTGGTACTACAAATGGTACTACATTCACTAATACAGAAGACTTAGCTATCGAGTTAACAGGTGTTGCAAATCTTGACAATGCTTCATTTAACTCAACTTACGGAACAATCGCAATTGGTTAACTGTTAGACCCAATAGAGAAAGAAATCACTTTCTTTCTCTATTAAAATGACCAGACCTCAAAATGTACTAGGCTTCTTCAAAAATCTCCTTTTGAGAACAATAAGAAGAGGTCTGGTCACATTGTAGTCTTTAAAAAGGGAACGTAAACTAAGCAGATACGTGTGAATACTGTATTGTTTACATTATTGTGTTTAGCAAGCCACAGCCCTTTGATTTTAGCACGCACTTCTTCAAAAAGCTGACTCGTTAAACAGTCAGCTTTTTTTATGTGCAAACACTTCTCACAAGCCCTACAATCCATTTTATAACTTTCTTATTGAAAAGAGGTCAGGCACTTTTGTAAATAATTAAATTATTATTTGCTACTCTCTTTTGTTACAATTGCTAAATATCTCAAAAAATACAAGCAATAGTAACAAAAGGGTCAGGCACCTTTCTTCAACCACTCTTTTGTATTTCATTTTTTATCTTATTTTGATACAATTTAACTATGACATTACAAGGGAGATTTGAATTGCCAACTGTATTAAGAGTAGATGGTTTTAGATTTTTCTTTTTTAGTGATGAACATTTACCGTTGCACATTCATGTAGAAAAAGGAAATGGTTATATGAGAGTTGAACTTGAAACCCTCAAAGTTACCAAACGCTATAAATTTTCTAAAAATGATGAAAAAAAAATCATTACTATCATACAAGAGCATAAACAAAAGCTTATAGGAGCGTGGGATGAATACTTCAATTACAAGAGTTGATTTTGGTGATAAAATTTATATATATTTAAAAAGCAATGATATTTTAACTATACCTTATAGCTATACTAAAAAAATCCAATATGCAAAAAAAGAACAGCTTTTAAACTATCGTATAATCGGTGGTGGTATTGGAGTGCATTTTGAAGAAATAGATGAAGATATTTCACTTAACGGTATTATCGCATATAAAATTAATCATGAGCTAAAAGCTTCTTAAGACATAAAAAGGGGACGGAAAAAGAGGTAGACAAGCATAAAAGAGGGTCAGGCACTTATTGTAAACATTATAAGAACGTAAAGACACATCCGATATTATTGTCAAAGCTCATTATAAAAAGTTGATTGTACTTGTTTATGGGAGTGGGACTATTTTAAGCCTATCTACCCAGTAATTGGGTTTTCTATGTAAATTCATGATAGCCACAATAAGTATGGAGTTGTCTTCTTTTCCTTGGTAAATAACGCCATAAGGAAAGTTTTTTACCAAACATCTTCTTGTGTTATTTGAAAAGCCATGCCAAGCCTTTGGATAATACTTTATCCTTTCGATTGTATTCCAAATTTCATAAATAAATCGATGTCCTAAGTTTTGCTGCTGATATTCGTAATATGCAAAGGCATCATCAAGTTCAAGAGCAGCTATTTCTAGAAAGTCAATATTCATAATCGGTATTTCGCAAAAACCTCTTGGGAAGACAAGATTTTGACCTCTCCTTTATTGTAAGCTTGTAGTCTTTTTTCTGCTTCTTCAGCCCATAAAAAATCTATTTCTTTTGTCGGGATATCAAGGCTCAATAATAGTTCATCAACCAAGTGTAAGCGTTCAATTGGTTTAAGGGTAAGTGCTTCTTCAACAATGGACATAATAAACCTCCTTTGTAAAATTAGTATGTAAAATTATCATTGATTGAAAGATATTATAGCACATTTATCAAAACAGAACAGCTGACACAGTCCAAAAGAGGGTCAGGCACCTTTCTTCAAGAGCTACTTGGACACTCCAACATGAAAAAGACACAAAGGTATGCGCATCTTAGCAATGAGTCACTCATGAAGGCAGTCTCTTGTGCTGGGAAGCTGTTGGAATAATAAAAAGTATGCTATAATACTGTAATACAAAATACAGGAGTTATTATGATTGCAACAGTACGACTAGATGAAGCCCTAGAGAGTAAGCTTGAGTATTTAGCAAAAACACTGCACAAGAAAAAGAGTGATGTTATACGAGAAGCTATAGCCTATTACTCCAATACTATAGATAAACGCAAGAAATCTAGAATGCTAGCAGCAGTAGAAAAAACAAAGAGAGCTGATAAACAGACTTATAATGACTTTGAAGGAACTATGAATGATGGTATGTAGAGGGGAGATATGGCTTGTAAATCTCAACCCTACTAAAAGAAATAATGAGATGGGAAAGGTGCGACCAGTAGTTGTGTATCAAAATGATGAACTCAACCATAGTGATTATCCTACAACTATCATCTTACCTTTGAGTACATCTCTCATAGAAGACGCTGAACCAATTAGAATGCGTATACAAAAAAGAGATGACTTGGAACAAGATTCCGATGTTGTCATTACTCAAATACGCTCTATTGACAATGACAGATTCATGAAGAAACTAGGAAGCCTCACTAGTGATGAGCTCAAGAAGATAAAAGAGCTACTTGATGAAGTGACACATTGACTCTAGCATAGCATAAAAGGGTCAGGCACTTTTAAATATCTCAAAAAATACAAGCAAAGTCATTTTCTTTATGAATTCTAGTCGTACTTAAGGAATACTATGTCATTATTTTTTATATAATTCCATTTAAAAAAGGCATCTAACGATGGTTACAACACTGAGTAATTACCTTGATTCACGATATAGAGCTGATATATCTGAAGGATACGATGGTGTTGTCCGAGTAGCTATCGGAGGTTATTACGGGACAGGTACTTTATTGTATGATGGTAAAGCTATCGTGACGGCGGCTCATCTTTTTGAAGGCATTAGTGAAACCAGTGCATCTGTTTATTTTGAAACAGCGCAAGGCGATATAACTTTGAATGCATCAAATATTCTATTGCATCCTGATTATAACCCCGAAGACGGAAATAATGACCTTGCTCTGATATGGTTAACAGACGACGCTCCAACGTCAGCAGAACGGTATGATATTTACAGGCAAAGCGATGAAATTTCACAAGATTTTACGATGGTGGGTTATGGTGTGCCTGGTACGGGCAATAGCGGTGCACAGGAAGATTATAATGGTGCATATGTACGCCTTATGACACAAAATACCTTTGACGCTAGTGCTGATGAACTCAAAGACGCATTAGGCTATACGATGGGCTGGACACCGACAGAGAATTCTCAATTGATTGCAGATTTCGACAATGGTATGAGTACACACGATGCATTGGGCATGTTTTTAGGTATTGATGATACGGGAATTGGCGTCATGGAGGGTATCATCTCATCAGGGGATAGTGGTGGGCCTGCATTTATAGAAGGAAAAATTGCTGGTATCGCAAGTTATATCAGTAGTCTCGAAACCTATAGTTATGCTCCTGATATTGACACTAGCACCAATAGTAGTTTTGGAGAGATAGCAGCGTGGCAACGTGTGAGTTACTATCAACAATGGATTGATGAAAGCATACGTTCACACTATCGCAATGCACCAAGCAAAGCTTCAGATGTGCAAAAAAGCGTGCTAGAAGGGGACGGTGGCGTGAGTTATGCCTATTTTTTACTGGAATTTACAGGTACACGTAGCAGTACGCAAGCATGGGTTAGTGTTGATTATGCATCCCGTGATGGAAGTGCACACGCAGGAGAAGACTATATCGCCGTGAGTGGAACGTTGATTTTGTATCCAAATGAAAACGAAGCCGTTATTCCAGTAGAAATCATAGGCGATAACACGGTAGAAAATAATGAAACCTTTTATATGGATGTATTTAACCCGATAGGTGGCAGTTTCGGAGAGGGTATCGTGACATTAACGGCACTACGAACTATCGTCAATGATGATATGCTTTAGACAAATATAAGAAGATACAAGGTATAATTCACATCCCAAATATGCTGGTGTAGCTCAGTCGGTAGAGCAACTGCCTTGTAAGCAGTAGGTCGGCGGTTCGATTCCGTTCACCAGCTCCATTTTATTTACGCTTAATTTGGAATACCTCCATGAATATACAATGTCCCATTGTTGCAAAAACCTTTACATGTAAGTATGATGCGAAAGAGGATCGTCTTCTTTTAACCCTTAATTATGAGATACCATCAGAACGTATAGATTTTTGGATAACACGTAGTTTTTTGCTTAAATTGATTCCTGTTTTTTTTGATTTTACTCAAAATGATAATAACGCAATAGACACTCCAACACACCCAACACAAACAGCCGATAAACCTACCGATAGTGCATTGTATCTTTTAACGCAACAAGAGCCTATACTGCTAGAAAGCATAGATTTCTCAAAAAAAGAACACATTACCGTAATGGTATTTAAAAATAATGAAAAAGCCATTTACTGCGAAGCGCAATTGGATGATAGTATGATGAAAAGAGTAGTCACCCTTATACTCAATAGTGCGCCAAAGTATGAATGGGGAGAGTATGCTGTTATTTAAGTATCTGACCCTAATTTAATTTTAATAAAAAGGGTCAGATACTTAAAGCTATTTAAAGCTTTAGTAGAGTACTATACCAGTACTAAAACAAATGAGGAAAACGTTGGCTCGCAAAGTAAGACTGTTTTTTGAAGATACACCGCAACATATTTTGTTACGTGGCAATAATCAAGAACAGATATTTTGTGATCAGGCAGATTATGATTTTGGTTTAGATGTGTTGAAAGTGTTAACAAACCACCTCCTTTTGAAAATACACGCCTATTGTTTGATGCCAAACCATATACATATTTTATGTACGCCGCTAAATCAAGACGCCATATCTCGATTTATGCAGGGTTTTGGCATCAAATACGTGTCTTATTTCAACAAAAAATACAATCGAACAGGAACGTTGTGGGAAGGTAGATACCGAAGCTCACTGGTCGAAAATGCTTATGTGTTACCACTCATGCAATACATAGAAAGCAATCCTGTGAGAGCTGGCATTGTAAATTTATCTGAAGACTATGCGTTTAGTAGTTTTGTGGCAAATGCCCTTAATGAAAATAACGAGTGTATCACGCACCATACGGTTTATAATTTGTTAGCTTCTAATGCCATTGAGCGTGCTATGATCTATAAAGCACGCTTTCATGAACCACTTTCAAAAGAGATGCTAGCATTTTTACGTGAGCATATAGCCAAGCAAACGATAACAGGAACGCAAGCATTTTACCAAGAATTAAGCAAACGAATAGGGACATCTCTTATGAACAATAAGGTTGGAAGACCCAAAAAAATGATTCAAAACAATACAATAAAAAGGAATAGTATGTACAAAAATTTAGTTGTCTTAGATAAAGAGAACCACAAAAGTTTAAAAGTAAGCCCAATGAGCAATCTTCTTTTTGCTAAAGAATTAACTTCAACTCCAATCCTTGCAAATGAAATTGCACACGTAGGCAAAGATTTTCCCGTTGTTTTTACATCCGGTGAGCAAACAGGTTTAGTTGCTTTAAATTCACTAGGCGGCTCAAATCTAGCCATCAATGCTGAGGGTAAGTACATCGTTAATTATGTGCCTGCTTTTTTACGACGTTATCCTTTTTCAATCGGTAGCAATAAAGAAAACCCAAGCCAACAACTTATCTTAATCGATAGTGAATCAGAATTTGTCAGTCAGAGTAAAGGAAAACAGCTTTTTAATAAAGAAGGTGAAAACAGCGAGACTTTAAATAATGCAATTGTTTTTTTACAAAACTATGAACAAGAGCGTGCTACCACTCAAAATGTTATCAATCTTATTGCACAAAGTGGCATCTTAGAAGAGAGAGAGATAACCGTAGGTGAAGGCGATGAGAAAAAAATATTGGTCAATGGATTTAAGGTTGTGAGCAAGGAAAAACTGTATGCACTAGATGACGCAACACTTGCCGAATGGGTCAGAAAAGGTATCATCAGTTTTATCGATATGCACCTTAATTCACTCAATCATATTCAGACACTTTTTAATTTAGCGAGTATTAAACACTAATTATCACAGCATAAAAGGCCATACTATGAGTCAAAATCGTCAAAAACAGCAGAAGTTATCTGAATTAACGCAAACGATCTTAAAAGCGAAAAAATCATTTATATTTGTCGGTGTGTTTAGTTTATGTATCAATTTATTACAATTAACATCACCTTTATATATGTTACAACTCTACGATAGAGTTATGGCCAGTAGAAGTGAAAGCACTTTGTGGCTCTTGACGCTTTTGATTGTTGTACTCTTTGCTACAATGGCGCTTTTGGAGATGGTAAGGTCTCGTGTTTTAGTGCGTGTCGGCAATAAAATGGACAATCTTTTGAGCGATCGTGTCTTTGAGTCTATCTTTGCACTTGCTAATAAAATGCCAGGTAAAGCTTCTTCGTTACCACTCAATGATTTAACACAGATACGACAATTTATGACAGGAAATGGCTTATTTGCTTTTTTTGATACGCCATGGATGTTCATATATATCCTAGTGCTTTTTCTTTTCCATGTCTATTTTGGACTATTCGCCATATGTGCGGGGGCTGTTTTAGTTGTATTTGCGATTATGAATGAACGAACGACTAAAGAAAAATTGGCACAAGCCAATAAGCTTAGTCGTGATTCAAGTGTATTTGTCGATGCAAGTTTGAGAAATGCCGAAGTGATCCATGCGATGGGAATGCAGGGCAATATCAAAAAGATATGGCAAAAAAAATATTTTGGATTTTTAAATGCACAAATGATAGCGAGTGATAATGCAGGATTTTGGTCTAATATCACTAAATCGTCTCGTATGTTATTTCAATCGCTTATTTTAGGGTTGGGTGGGTACTTGGCGATTAAAGCGGAATTGACACCTGGTATGATGATAGCAGGTTCAATCATCATGGGGCGAGCGCTTGCTCCACTTGATTTGATGATAGCCAGTTGGAAAGGCTTTAGCAATGCAAGAACATCTTATGAAAGACTTGATGGGCTTTTAAGTGAATTTGCAAAATATGAAAAACCGATGGAATTGCCTGCGCCTAAAGGCGAATTATTGCTTGAAGCTGTTGTAGTTGTTCCACCTAATGCCAAACAGCCTTCATTGCGTGGGGTCTCGTTTCAAGTTAATTGTGGAGATGTCGTGGGTATTATTGGGCCAAGTGCGGCAGGAAAGTCGAGTTTGGCACGTGCTATTTTAGGGCTATGGCCTTTAGCTTCAGGAAAAGTGAGGCTTGATAAATCCGATATCGCACAGTGGGATAAAGAGGTATTAGGACAATACATAGGTTATCTCCCCCAAGATATTGAACTTTTTGAAGGAACGATTAGCGAAAATATCTGTCGTTTTTCGACGGTAGATGCACAAAAAGTCGTTGAAGCTGCACAGGTAGCGGGCGTTCATGAGATGATTTTACGGCTACCAGAAGGGTATGATACACTTATCGGTGCGGGAGGAGCAACACTCTCAGGAGGTCAAAGACAACGTGTTGGATTGGCACGAGCCCTTTACAATAATCCTGTACTTGTTGTTCTTGATGAGCCTAATTCAAACCTTGATGATGTGGGCGAGCTAGCATTGGTTGAGGCGGTTAAAATACTTAAAGCAAAAGGCACGACGGTTATTTTGATTACGCATCGTCCGAGCATTTTACAAGTAACCAATAAACTTGCGTTAATGCAACAAGGAACATTGCAGATGTATGGCAATACCAATGAAGTTTTACAAAAGTTGCAACAACAAGCGGCACCGCAACAACAACCTAGTGCACCTAAGGCACAACCAAGCGTTGCACCACAAGTTGTTTCTTTGAGCAAACCAGTAGGAGCGCAAGCATGAAAAAAGAGTTTTCAAAACCAGATGGTAATGACAAAAATATTATTCGATTTGGATTAGGTGTTGTCATAGCAGTTTTTGTGGTTTTAGGTGGATGGATGGCTTTTGCACCCTTAGCAAGCTCGGTTGTTTCGGCGGGAATGGTATCGGCGGATCTCAATAAAAAAACCGTGCAACACTTAGAAGGTGGTATTGTTGAAGAGATTTTAGTAAAGAATGGGGATTTTGTTCAAGAAGGGCAAACGCTGTTAAAGTTTCAAAATACCAATGCTTCAGCGCAGTTGGATATTTTGAAAAATCAGTACATGGAAGCTTTGGTTTTAGAAGCTAGATTGGAGTCTCAAATCGCTTCATTAGATGCGCTTAAATTAACCGATGAGATAAAATCTCTCAAGCAAACGCCTGAGCTTTTAAATATTATCAATACGCAAAAACAAATTTTTGATTTAAAACAGAAAATGTTAAAAAATGATGAAGTGATAACGGAGCAAAGAATTGCGCAATTATCAAAATATAAAGAGGGTATAAGCTCACTCATCAATAGTAAATCAACCAGATTGAAGTCGATTGAAGAAGAGATTAATGAGTGGAAAATCCTTTTTGCGGAGAAATTGGTCGATAAATTAAAATTAAGAGAACTGATGCGTGAAAAAGCTTTGGTTGAAGGTGACATTGCCAATTCAAAATCTGAAATAGCTAAAAGCGATGATCAAGTGAGTGAGCTCAAATCGCAACTCTTAGCACGTAAAAAAGATGTGCAAGATAAAACGTATTCAGAATTAGTCAATGCAAAAAATGAGTTATCCAACCTCAAATCCAAATTAATAGCAGCGGAAGATGTCACAGAAAGATTGATTGTTAAAGCCCCTATTTCGGGAGTGGTTGTAGGAATGGACTTTCACACCAAGGGTGGGGTTATTAGTGCAGGAAAACCGATACTAGAGATTGTGCCAGAAAATTCAAAGTTGATCGTTGTCACGAGGGTTCAGACTAAAGATATTGATAAAGTCCATGATGGTTTGCTGGCAGATATTCGTTTTTCAGCTTTCGATACAAGGCATACGAATGTCATAGAAGGGAAAGTGATTCACGTCTCTGCCGATAGTTTGATTGACCAAAAAACAGGAGCTCCTTATTATGAGGCGAAGATTGAGTTAACGCCAAAAGGGTACGAACAAGTAAAAGGCTATAACTTTAATTTGGTTGCAGGTATGCCAGCAGAAGTGATGATAAAAATAGAAGATAGAACAGCACTCAATTATCTTGTAAAACCATTTTTAGATATGTTTAGTAGAAGTTTCAATGAAGAATAAAAAAATAGCGGTCGTCCATGACTGGTTAAGCGTCAATGGTGGGGCTGAAATTGTTTTAAAATACATTTTAGAACTATATCCTCACGCTGATATTTACACAATGGTTGACACGTTACCACTTGAGAGTCGCACATGGCTTGAAGGGCATACAATCTATACGTCTATATTGCAAAAAAATCGATGGGTTGCACAGCGGTATCGTTATTTTATACCCATGATGCCTTATTTGATAGAGCAATTTGATTTGTCTGATTATGATATCATTATTTCCAGTTCACATGCTGTTGCAAAGGGAGTGCTTGTTCATCCACATCAAAAACATATCGCCTATATCTACTCACCGATGCGGTATGCATGGGATTTGATGTATGAGCATGAACGTTTAGGTGTTTTTGGCAAAGGGATTGTAAAATTTATGCTAAAGCGATGGCTACATAAAATGCGTATTTGGGACTATGTCTCTGCTCAAAGACCAGATATTTTAATTGCGGATTCTACTTTTATCAAAAAGCGTATTCAAAAATGTTGGCGACGAGATGCTGAGGTTGTTTATCCGCCTGTCGAATTTGATGAGTGTTGTTATCGTGAAGAAAAGCAAGATTATTATGTGACACTTTCCAGATTGGTTGAATATAAACGGGTTGATCTTATCGTAGAGGCCTTTAATGCGCTGCCTGAGAAAAAACTTATCGTTATAGGAGAGGGATGTGCCTTTGAAAAGCTCAAGAAAATAGCACATTCAAACATCGAATTTAAAGGACATCTACCCAGAAAAGAGGCGATGAACTACATAGCTTATGCTAAAGCATTTATTTTTATGGCTAAAGAGGATTTTGGGATTGCACCCCTTGAAGCACAAGCATGTGGCACACCTGTAATTGCCTATGGGCAAGGGGGAGCACGTGAAACAGTGATTGAGGGAAAGACAGGTGTTTTTGTTGAGGAGCAAACGAGCCAATCTTTGATAGAAGCAATAGCTCAATTTGAGTCAATAGCTATTGACCCTAATGCGTGCGCAAAAAATGCATTAACATTTTCCATAGACAATTTTAAAAAACAGTTTGAAGCGTATCTGAAAGATTAGGAGAATATATGTATAAAGTTTTGTTGATAATGGTATTGGTATTTCATCAAGGAGTATGTGCCAAAGATACGATGATTACGTTAAGTGATGCTTATAAATTGGCCCTTTCGTATGAAGCAAAATTAAAATCTACAGCGTATCAAGTGGATGCTAAAAAAGAAGATGTCACGCTAGCTGAGTCTCAACTTTATCCACAAATTTACGCAAGTCTTGATAATTCTCAGAGAAAATACAAAGAAAATTTTTATCAACGCAATGTGCAAGAGAGTTATAATTCTGCTTCTATTACAGCAAGTCAAGCACTCTATCACCCTGAGGTTTTAGCACAAATCGAAAGCGCTGAACTTAAAGTGGATTCGGCAAAAATTTATCTCTCTAAACAAGAACAAGAGTTGGCTTATAAGGTTGCTGATGCCTATGTATCTATTTTAAAGTATCAAAACAGTGTGGCTGTTGCAGAATCTTATGTAAAAACCAATGAGGTCAAATATCAGCAAATAAAAGAAAAATATGACTTAAGCCTTGCCAATAAGATGGACTTTTTAGAGTCAAAGCTGGCTTATGAACAAGCAAAAATCACCCGACATAAGCAAGAAAATCTTTTGGCATTGGCAAAGGTAAAATTAAAAAATTTAATTGGTGTTGCAGTCGATTCTATTCCCCCTATAGCCTTTGATGATTTGGAAGTCACGAATTTATTAAAACTTTCTGAGCATGAAGATTTGCAAGATAACCCTGATATTAAAATGAGTAAACTCAACACACAGATTTATGAAAAAGAGATCGAAGTAGCGACTTATGGGCACTATCCAAAGCTTGATTTGAGTTTATCGCACACCGAGTATCAAACAAAGGATAAAACAGTAGATTATGAAAGGGATAGTCGTATTTTATTGGAGTTTAAAATCCCTATATTTCAAGGTGGACGCATTAGCTCACAAATAGAGAAAAATAGAGTCCTTCTGAACGCAGCCAAAGAAGATTTAACGGATCAGCAAAGAGAGGTTACAATAAAGTATGAAGAGTTAGCGCTCAATTATGAAGCGGCACTTAAAGATATTATTTTACAAAAAGATGCGAAAAATTCTGCAGAATTATACTTAACTGCGGTACAAATGGGCTATGATCATGGTTTGAAAAACTTGATTGATTTAGAGGATGCAAAGACGAAACTTTATGAAAGTAAATTTAAGTTGATTGACTCCGTTTATACATTGATAAATTCTTATATTGGTATCTTAAATATTACGGGAAAACTCAATACTCATGACATTGAAAGGTTGAATAGTCTTATCTTTAAAATAGGTTAATGCAAAGAGGAGTAGAATAAGTACTATGAAAAAACATATCAGTGCTATTATACTTTTTAGTTTGGATGCTGTGTTTCTAAACTGCATATATTATGTGGCATGGTGGTTTCGCTCTTTAGCTGAACTATTTGGCATGCCACCCTTTTTAGGGTCTTCTCACGATGATTTTTCATTGGTATTGATGTTAATTCTGCTTATCTTATGGTATGAAAAAATATATACCTATCGTTTTGATTTTTGGGAAGAGACACGACTCATTCTTAAAGCACTCTTTCTCTCCTTCGTTATTGTATTGGCATTTTTAATGCTTAACCGTATTGAAATGAGCTATTCACGATCTTTTATTATTCTCTATTTTGCATTATTGGCGCTTTGTTTCCCCGTATTTAAGCGAGTGAGTAAAAAAATCATATATCATTTACCGTATTTTCGTAAAAAAGTTAAAATCGTTGGTAATGCGGGGCAAAAAAAGCTTTTGGTACGTGAATTTGAACACAATTGGTATTTGGGGCTTCACTACTGTGAGGATCGATACGAGGCTATTTTTATCGCAACGAAAAATATGCCAATACACACCTTAAATGAGCATCTCAATCAGTTTGCGAAAGAAACGAAAGATATCTATATCTTGCCTTATGCGGAAAAAGCCAATTTTTCAAAAGCCAATATGATAGAGTATTTTAATATACGTACATCGGTAATTCATCTTGAAAATGAGCTATTGAAAATTTACAATATTGTTCTCAAAGAGTTTTGTGAGAAATTTGTCATTTTGCTAGCTTCTCCTTTTTTAATGGTAGCGCATATTATCATTTCATTTTTAATTATGCGTGATTCAAAAGGACCTATTGTATTTCCACAAACACGATTAGGTAAAAATGGTCACCACTTCACGTGTTACAAATACAGAACGATGTACCCAGATAGTCATCGCTTATTGGAAGAGTATTTGCAGAGCAATCCTGAAGAGAAGACATATTTTAACCTTTACCATAAATATCAAAATGATCCAAGGATAACATCGATAGGAAGATTGTTGCGAAAGACTTCTCTTGATGAGCTACCACAGTTTTTAAATGTTTTTAAGGGTGATATGAGTTTAGTAGGGCCACGACCTTACATGATAGATGAAAATGCCAAACTTGCAGATGATGCAAAAACTATTTTATTGGTAAAGCCTGGTATTACAGGACTTTGGCAGGTCAGTGGGCGAAATAACCTCACATTTAATAAACGCAAAGAATTAGATATGTGGTATATTCAGAATTGGTCTTTATGGATGGATTTTATTATTTTAATGAAGACTATTAAAGTAGTTCTTAGTAAAAAAGGGGCACAATAAAGAAGAATTTGATCCCTTTAGAACTGATATATAAATTACTCTTTTAGGTGGCAAAATGGAAGAAGAGCTAGAAGAAGAATCACCTGAACTATCAGACATATCAGAATCAGCTTTTGAGCTGATTGAACTCATCAAAAATAGTATTGATGACTATTTTAATGATGAGTATGAAGTTATCAAATTTAATGTTAATTTCCTTGAGAGCAATGGATTTGCCTATCAGACTAAAATTGACTACATGAAGCTAAATCGCTTTATTTCTACCGCTTATAATACAATTGAAGCCAATGATGTACAAGTGATCGATGGTTTACTCTCTAAATTTTACAAAGATATTATCTTTTTAAACCATTTTTACAAAAATTTCCTTGAAAAAGCTAAAGATATTCAGAGTATTTTTCGGTACAATTTTCTCAAGCCCCATCAAGGTACAGCCGCATTGTATGCTCTCTTGAGTGAAAAAGAAGAAAAGAAAACAGGTAAAAAAGAGAAAGACCCTAGTGAAGATGAACTTAACGCTTTTGAAGAGTATATGAAAGAAGAGTTTCGTCATGAATTTCTCAAAGAATATGAGATATACAGTGAAAATTTGCGTGAAATTATCAATACTAAAACATACTACTTTGATAAATTACTGTGGGCTGAGGCACGAAAGAGCAATGCCATCAATGAATTTTTTAAAAAATCAAAACGTGTCGATGCTGAATTTAGCGATGAGTTGTCCACAAAAATATTTATCCAGCAATACCTTCATACCATTGATATGTCACATACTAAAGATGTCAAGTGGCACCAATATCTGCATAATGTCTTAACGATGATGGATTAGTCATGGTCATAAAAAATACGAATTATACAAAACGAGAAATAGAGCGTATGCTAGAGGCTGGTCATGCCAATAAGCTCAGTATTTCGCAAGAGAAACTTTTAGAGATTAGCGATAAAATTTACCTTTTTGATGGCATTAAAAAAGAAGATATTATTCGTATGACGGTGAATGTTAAGTTTAAGCGGTATGCCAAAGGCGATGTTATTATGAATGCGGGCGACAAAGGCCGTGAAATCTATTTTATCTTATACGGTACAGCGGTTGTCGTAGTAGAAGGTAAAAAGATAGTTGCGACGATTGATTCTCCTCATATGTTTGGAGAAATGGCCTTTTTAACGAAAAAACCTCGCAATGCAACGATACTTGCTTATAAAGAGGGCACGACCATCATCTCATTTGAGGTCAATGATGAAAAATGCAGCGAGATTTTTTCATACCCTTTTGCACAACTCTATCGCAATATCGCTCTTGATCTTACTGGAAAGATTGAAAAAACAAATCTTAAAAAATAGCCTTAAAGCGTACTAAAGTCAACCGTAACTTCATCAATACTACTTTCAGGTAAGAATTTTTGTGCATACTCTAGATAGAGCCCTGATTCATAAAAAAACTTTACCAGCTCCTTATCCAAATCATCATCTTTAGCCATAAAATAGAGTATTTTCATTGATGCTGAGACAGGATTGCCTTTTTTGTACGGTCTATCACTTGCTGTGAGTGCTTCAAAAATATCTGCAATGGCTAAAATGCGTGCTTCAAAACTAATTTCATCCCCTTTAAGTCCTTGCGGATAGCCTTTGCCATTGATTTTCTCATGGTGGTTTCCTGAAATTTGAGGGATTTCTTTATATTTTTTTGGAAAAGGTAGATTGTTTAAAATATCGATGCTAATTTTTGCGTGTTCATTGATGATGTCACGTTCTTCTTTAGTAAGAGTACCTCTTTGAACACTTAAATTATAGGCTTCATTCTCCGTAAGAAGTCGATAGCTTACACCGTCAATCACCCATGGGTTTTCCTGCATTGATTGTATTGACGCAATGGACTCATCACGTGTAAATTCGCTACCTTTATTGCTGGTTTGAATAATTTGTAAGTACTCTTCTAATAGTTGTGTCTTTTCGATTTTTTCTTGGCTGCTTATCTTGCCTTCTAGAAAAGCGATATGCAAAGCTTTTTTAATCACTTCAAAACGGCATTCAACCAGTGCAATGCGGTCAAAAATAGTTTCAAGCTTAGTCGATTTGTCGACGACTTGTTCAGGCGTGGCAAGTTTTCCAATGTCATGCATCAAGGCTGCAAAATTGATCTGTCTTAATTCTTTAAAGGAAAAGGTTTTATGTGCATAGGTGGTCGAATCTTCATTGACAGCATCAGCGATCATTTGTGTTAAATAAACCATACGCTCAATATGCCCAGCAGTATACGGGGACTTCTTGCTAATTGCAAAAATGATGCTACGTAAAAAGGCTTCAAGTAAGGTTTCCAAGCCTTGAATAAGTGTTGTGTTGGTAATGGCAATAGCAGCTTGTGAAGCTAATGAGAGGCATATTTTTTCATCTTCTCCACTAAACGCAATTGCTTCATGATGGTGAATATTAGGAGATTGCTTATTAAGCAATTGTAAAACACCGATGACTTCTTGTTCATGGTTAATCAATGGAATAACAAGCATTGATTTTGAGCGATACCCTGTGCCTTCGTCAAATTTTTTGGTTCCTTCAAAAGAAAACCCTTCAACAGTGTAAACATCAGGAATATTAATAACTCGATTTTCAAGGGCACATGTCACCGCAACCATCTTAGTGTTGGGTGAACCATCTTCAAGATAAAGAGATAATGGAGGCCATTTAATGGGTTCGCTCGTTCCTCCCATTTTAATGCCTAAAGAGTCCGTTTGTGCTACTTTAAAACGCAGTGTTCGCTCATCCATCAAATACAATGTTCCAGCATCCGCATTGGTCAGTTGTTTAGCTTCTGTGACAATCATTTCCAAAAGGGCATCATGATTGGCGTGTGCAGAGAGGGCGGCACCAATGCGCGTTAATTTGGTAATGATTTCTTGCGTTGAGCTTTTTTCAGGCGCATGTAATAGTCCTGTTTGAAGGTCTATGGTTTCACCATCATGTAAAATATGGTCTTCTGGGATACCTATATTGATAAGTTCTTGTGTCGTTTGTTGCGTATAAAATGGCTTAAGGTGATTGATATAGATGTGAACTTCTGGGCGACGTAAAAATGCCAACTCTTCATTAAAAATTTTTGAAGTAAGGTGCTTACTATCTTTAGCGATTTTCGCAAGGTTATTTGGAAAAGAAACATCTATGATTAAGGCCTTAATATCAGTGCGGTTATTGATAGTATCCCAAAGTATTGGATTGCGATAGGTATCTCCTGAGAAGATAACACTGCTACCATTTTGTTCAATAATATAGCCACAGCATGCAATGGTGTGGTTAGAGAGGATAGGCGTTAAGGTAATACCATCTTCTACTTCATAAGCTTTATTAGGTTCAATTTCGATATAGATAACGGAAGGTGTGGTTTGTCCTAGAAGGTTTATTTCGCTAAAGTTTGGCCAAATATCCCAGTTAAAAATATGTTTTTTGATAGTAGCTATGGTTTCAGGTAGTCCATAAAGATACAAAGGATGCGTACGATTGGCAAAGCTATTATCCATTAAGAAAGCACTATCGATGATGTGGTCTAGGTGTGCGTGTGAAAAAAAGATATGGTTAATATGTAAGGCCTCTTCTCCAAGAGCATGCATGATATTGCCTGCGTCAATGAGTGTGTGCTTTGTAACTTGCAGGCATGTCGTAAAGGTATTAGTAGATCGACTGCCTTGAGCGCCTAAAATTTTGATATGACTCATTATTTATCCTTTACTCGTGTGCACAAATACACCATTAAAATTTTCAGGAGGCATTTCAATATAGTGCTGACAGCGTTCTATATAAATGTTATAGATAGCATGATTTGTTTTGTGCTCATTTGCTTCTAGTACTTTAAAACGTTCCAATGCTTTTTCAAATAAAGCCTCTTTATACCACACAATAGCTTCATGGTACAGTGAAAGTTCTTCTATGATAGCCTCTTTTGTAACATCAAAGAGATACTCTTCGGCAATATCAAAATCATGTATTTGCCAAATTTCGATTGGTTCGCTTTTTCCTTTTACTGTTACAAGATCCAAAAATCGGTAGATGTAAGCTCCCGTCAATTGGGATTTTGTAAAGTTAGAGATGTTAAGCTTCGAGTTGTAATATTTACATAAAGACTCAAGTCTAGATCCAAGATTGATAGGGTCTCCAATAACGGTATAATCACTTCGCCCGCTTGAGCCCATCTCTCCGACAATTGCGACACCTGTATTTAGACCGATACCGATATCGATAATAGGAACGCCTTTTTTAGCAGACATTTTGACAACGTTTTCAAATTCAAGGTTGTTCTTAATCGTTTCATTGAGTGATTTTAAGCGGTGGAGTTGTTCAAGTGCTGCACTTACAGCTTTATCGGCATGATTTGGTACATCCAATGGGGCATTCCAATACGCCATAATAGCATCACCAATGAACTTATCAACCGTTCCCCCTGTTTTGATGATGATTTCAGTCATAGGGTCCATATAGGTATTCATAAAACGGATAAGATTTTTTGGGTTCCCCATCGCTTCTGAAATGTTGGTAAAGTTACGAACATCAGAGAAAAAGACGGTAATCTCCTTTTCCATACCCGCTAGTACGTTATCTTTACTGGATAAGATATCATTCATAACTGCTGGGCTTACTTTACTTGCGAACTTACCTTTAATGAGTTCTTTTTGTTTAATCTCTAGAAAATAATTTACACCTTGACCAATTAAAAAGAGAGAGTTGATACAAAAAAATGGAATAACAGTGTTAAAGATAATGCCATCGTTCATCATATAAAGATAGTGTTCCGTAATTAAAATAACATTGAGTGTTATTAATGCAAGGAAACTTGTAATCGCACTGGCAAAAAGAAGACTTATAAACGTTAACAAACAAATAAATATAATACTGAGCATATCAACACCCACAGCCCAAATGGGTTTTGCTAGAAAGTGTTGGTTAAGAATGTTATCTAATGCATTGGCGTGAACTTCAACCCCAGGATAGACGCTATCAAAAGGAGTGCTTCGTAAGTCGAGTAAGCCCGCTGCAGAAGTTCCTAACAAAGCAATTTTATCTTTTATAAAGAGAGGGTTCACTGTTTTGTTGTAAACATCAAGTGCGGAGATATAGCGAAAGCTTTTTTGTTTTCCCCGATAATTGACTAACATACGGCCATAATAATCTGTGGGTATCAAAATGTCTCCTAGTTGTATACCGCTAACCCCTTTTTCATCGTATTGAATAGCAATTTTCTTTTGGTCAAAAACTATGCGCATCATTTCTAAGCTGAGTGCAGGATAAATAATTCCATTGTATTCCATGACTAATGGAATACTACGTACGATACCATCACTATCGGGGATAGTGTTAAAGTAACCATTTGAATAAGCACTCTGCTGAATTTGAGGAATATTTAAAATGGTGCGATAAGGTTTGATAATCGTAGAGTTTTGAGGTTTATTTTGTTCTATGATGATGGCGTTACTTTTTGGAGAAGACTCTGGTGCAATGCCATCATTTTGTAGAGCAAAAACATAGCCAATAATGGTAGGTGTATTGCCAATCGTTTCTGCCAAAAGAGCATCATAATCCACCACATTGTTATAAGGCATCCCTAATTTTTGCAATACTTTTTTAGGGGAACTATTGTCTGCTTCTGCAAAGACAACGTCTAATCCTAAAATGGCAATACCGTAATCACTTAGATTTTGAAGGAGTGTGGCAACTTTATCTCTACTCCATGGCCACTGGCCCAGTGATTTTAAACTTTTCTCATCAATATCAATAATGACAATAGAAGCATCACCTTTTTCCTCACCTCGAAACATAAACATCAAATCTTTGATTTTATATTCAAAAGGCATAAAAACGTTAGAAAATTTATAGTAGCCAACAACTCCTACAACGATGATAAGTAGTGTAAAAAGAAGTTGGACTACGGATTTCTTCATAATTAAAATGTGTAAACTGCATTCAGTAATGCAGTAATTTTGTCATAATTAAAAGGATCATGATTAGAACTATTGTCGGAGTACGTTACAATTGCATTGACCATAAAATTATCTCTAATGCTATATCCCAGTGTTAACTCATACTCATCCCGTGTATCAGCTCGCTTTGTTCCATATAAGGCATCTGTCTTATCATAATCAGTAGTGCTATAAGTGTATCCTACCGATGTTCGAATACCATTTGTAAAGGTTTTTGCTAACTGTGCTGCGTAGCTCCATCCTGTGCTAGCGACATCGGTACGACCTTGGTTAACTTCGCCATTGGACGTATAACTTGTTGTTAAGGAGAGCATAATAGGATCAGTTCCTAACGCCTTTTTGTAAGAGGCAAAGAAAATATTGGCAATGACATCTTGATTACGATCTTGGTCATAATAGCCTCTTTTATACGTATAGCCTCCTTCAACCTGCGACGATGAGTCTAAAAGGTAGGATGCTTTGGCGGTTGAGCTGAGATTGTACATATAGCCTTTACCATCTAAATAGATACGATCATAGGTTAGAGGGAAAGAGAGTTTATAGCTATTTTCACTGTAAGTAGGCGCCATTGTGAGTGAAAAAAGTGAAAGGTCATTGTTGCTTTGTTTCGAATTCATTTTGGTATACGCAACAAAATTATCTTCTAAAGTCCACCCTTTACGTTCCCCAAAATCATAATTATGGTTGAGCACAAAAGTTGCAAAAAGATTGCTATCGCTGACTTTATCATTACCCGTTATTGGGACATTAAAAGCAGGTACGATAAACTCTTTATGCCCTATGTCATTATTGGCGTTGCTGTCATATCCTCCACCCACAATGAGGGCGCCATTAAAAATATGACGCGTCATAGACTCATCAATTTTTCTTTGAAAAGCCAGTGCCACTTCTCGGATATTAGTAGGGATATTTTCTTTTAAAACCGCATCTAGTTCAGCTTTGGCTGATTCAAATTGTTGTGTTTCAAAATAAAGGCGTGCTAATTCCATATGCGTTCTAGTATGGCTAGGATTGAGTATTAGAACCCTATCAAAAGCTGTGATAGCTTGGTCGTACATCTTAAGCTCTAAGGCACAACGCCCAAGGAAAAAGTTCAACTCAGCATTTTCAGGAGTATTGAGGCTAAGTTCTTCAAATAAAGCATACGCTTTTTGAAAATCTCCAGTATTATAGCTTTGTTGCGCTTCTTGATAAATTCTTTCCGCAGGTGCTCCTTCTGCGTATAAGCTAACAGAAAGAAGTGCTATGAGAGTTACATGAGAGAGTTTCATTATCGTACCGCCTTAAATACGCCAACAGCGGTTGCCGTTGCCGTTGCTGCATTAAAAGTACCACCAACCGCTTGAGCTTGGTCTCCATAAAATTTACCTTTGATAGCACCTGCCGTGACAGGAACTGCTAATTCTGTTGTTACTGTTCCTGTTAATCCATCACTAAACACACCATTGGTCACCGTAGGGGTGGTAAGTGTTGGTTTTAAATTCCATAGTTTATCATTAGCGGAAAATTTAATCCAGCTATAGCTAGAGTCGTTATAGATGGAATTAGCTCCCCCACCAAAATCAAATTTGAGTTGAACACTATTGGCTGCATTGTTGTCTATATCATAGAGCATACCAGCTTCTTCAACATTGCCTAAAACTTTACCTGTGTATGTGTAGTAAGTATTGGGTGTAAGTGCATTGATATATGCTATAGCGGCTGTTGCATTGGTCTCATCCCCTCCTACCCAGTAGTTTTGAGTATTGGTGAGTTTGGAGCTATCTTGCGAATTAACTGCCCAATATCCCCATGAAACATAGTCGTTTGGTTCAGTATTGTCCGTTACCATATACCCTTTGTTTGCATCAAAATCTTTAATAGCAAAATTATTTCTATCAGTGTAAGTCATACTAGCATCCCCAAGACCGAGGGCAGATTGACTAAGTGTAAAATTACCTGCTCGATCTGCGTAAGTGATACTTCCTGAAATTCTTGGCGTATTAGTAGTGTTAATAGTAAGGTCTAGCGTATCAGATGAACTTAGATAAAGAGCATTACTTACCGTGTATTCTGAAGTAGCAAATCCTGTAAAGTTAACACTGCCTACATCAGTTGTAATAGTGTCTAGGGCTGGACTGAAGCTTAAAGGGTAATAAAACCCACTGGTTTTAATGGTTTTAAAAACGCCTAAAGCGGTAAGGTTACTATCGCTTGTTGCTTGAAATGTTCCCCCTAAAGCCTTTGCTTCATCTCCATAAAAAACACCATCAATAGAACTACTAATGATGCTAGCACCACCTCCATTAGAGGTTCCACTATCAAAAAAACCACTAAATGTGCCATTAGTTGTGAAGGCCATGTCTGCTCCAGGAGGTTTTAAAAGCCATGTTGCTCCATTGGATACAAAAGTAATATAACTGTGATACGCATCAATGGGATCTAATTCGCCAAGATTAAATTGGAACTGAACTTTGTTAGTTACAATATCTTCATCAATAGCGTAGCGTGTGCCACTCGCATAAGTACTACCTATAACATTGCCCGTATAGGTAAGTATAGGAGCTTCATTAGGATAAATGCGTAAACTGTAAATATACCCGCCAGCGTTTTCTCGATTAAGCCCAGCTACCCAGTAGTTATCGGCACTCGCTATAAGCGTGCTATTGTTGTCCATCTCTGCTGATGTCCATTTACCCAATACAGATCACTACTTGAGCTACCAAAAGAGCTAAGACTAATCGCTACACCGTCAGTACTTAAGTTTGGCGTATCACGATAAAGGTTTATCGTCCCTTCTACGGCATTAGAGTTGACAAGCTCAAATTCCACGTCATCGGTAGTGCTATATGTAGGGTCACTATTGAAGATATAGGTGGATGTTGCGAGTCCTGTTAGGTAAGTACGCGTTTCAGCAGCAACTTTACTCGCTACAAATGCACCAATAGCCGAGCTACTTGTATCGGAGTTATTTGCAGTAAAAGTTCCCCCTAAAGATCCTGCATTAGCCCCATAAAAAGAACCACTCATATTTCCTCCAATACTACCTGTACCTGATAGCATCGCCAAAAAGGTACCATCTGCTAAAGCATTTGCCGATCCTAGATAAGTGGTTATATCCCAATAACCATTAGCGGTGAAACGGATGTGACTATCGGGCCATTTAATTGGTGCTGCGTTATTACCAAATGTGAAGACAAGTTTCACTTCGTTGGTGGCATCATTGATAGGATCAATGGCAAAGGATTGCCCACCAGCATTGTAAACAGCACCCATAGATTTGCCTAAATAAGTATAGGTTGTATCGGTATAAAGATCATTATAAATAGTTGCGATATGAGAGGCAGCTGTTGCTACATCGGCCACTTTTCCAGCAACCCAAAAATTTTCACTTGTGGGCAGTAGTGTTGTATTATCATCAGAAGTAGATGTCCATTTTCCCCAAAGTACATTGCTAACAGGAGAGGAAACGCTGCTAAGTTGCGAGATATTAGAATCCGAGATAGACACCGTAAATAGAGTAGAAGATGTAGCACTTACAGAAGTCGAATCAAAAGAGACGGGATTATCACCAGGGAGAGTTATTAGACCTACTGCCGAATTGTTAGCTACAAGAACACCAAGGGGGTTTTGATAATCATATGCCATAACGCCTGATTCTATATACGAAGATGTTGCTACTCCACTAAGTTCTAGAGAAACTGTTGGCGTAGAGTTGCCTCCACCGCCACCGCCTCCTGTTGGAATGGCGGTACAATTTGGATAAGTTCCAGTGGTGCCAGTTGGACATGTGAGTGCAACACAATTAGGGTACGTTCCAGTGGTGCCAGTTGGGCATGTGAGTGCAACACAATTTGGATAGGTTCCAGTGGTGCCAGTTGGACATGTGAGCGCAACACAATTTGGATAGGTTCCACTTTGTAAAGCCGTACATGTTCCACAATCTGGATAGGTTCCTGTAGTTCCCGCAGGACATGTGAGTGCAACACAATTTGGATAAACACCAATAGTATTGACTGGACAAGCTTGTGCTATACAATTTGGATAGGTTCCGCTTGTTCCTGAGGGGCACGTTTGATTTTCTAATTGGTTTTGTAAATCATCGCTTGGGATACCTAAATCATCGGCTACACCTTGAAGAACAGCACCTTGTGTTGAATTTTGTAAGTTAGTTTGTTGTGCTTGGCTGGCTGCTGTTGGGGTAAAATTTTGTGGAGTTGGTGTTCCTGTACCACCTGTCGGTGGGGTATCATTTGCTGGTGGATTACTGGTTGGAGGGGTGTTTCCACTAGGTTGTTGCTCGCCTGTTCCTCCTGCGGGTGGTGGTGTTGGTCCTCCCCCTCCTAGACCTTGGTTGAGTTGATCTAAATCGTGTGGCGTAAACGGTGCTGGTGGTGTAGGTGGCGGTGGAAGCTCACCCGGCCCTGCAGGAGGAAGCATGCGTGTCCAACTACCAGCTGGTACGGTAACAGGAGGGTTAGGGGAACCTAAAGCACCAACACTAATTTGACCTGATAAACAAAAAATATTTTCTGGTAAAGGTGGCATGTTAGGCGATGGTGGCGGTGGCGGTAAGAACAAACCTACTGTGGTGCCACGAATTCCTATGGTAGCGGTTTTTGTTTCTAATGTGAAATTTTCAGGAGAAGCTTTGCCGATTCTTCCTGTAATGCTTTTAAAAGTACCTTGGTTAAATTTAAATTTTGCTTTGGGTGAAGCGTTATCATTAAGGTATTCTTCGATTTTAAATTCGCTTTCACTACCCAGTGTAATGACCGTTTTATCTTCAAAAATTAACTGAAGCTGTCCATTTTTTAAAGTTTTTATAGTATCTTTTTCTTCTATGCTCATACCACTTTTTAAAGAGATTGCTTGTGCCCCTCGCTGAGCAAAAGCTTCGCCTTTTAAGAGAGAGACTTTGCCAACTGAAGCAAGAAGAGATGACGACCACAGAAATGCTAAGATTGCAAGAATACGGATGATTGATGACATAAAACACCTCCTAAATATACCATAAATATAACATTTTAATCAAAAAAATCTTAAAGGAATATTTTAGTATGTGACTCTTAACTTAAACAGCTTTGAGTGGAGTAATAAATTTCATTTTTAGTGACAAAAAAGTATAATTCTCGATTAAAATTTGAGGAATGCTAATTGTTATGATGTTAGAGCATATTAAAGAGTTTTCAAGGCATTGTGATGGGTATGATGCCCATATGCATCTTCAAAAAGAGGTGGCAACGTATCTGGTCTCAAAAATTACTTCATGCCCTAAAACAATTTTAGATTTAGGGTGTGGTAATGGTGCGGTATTTAAAAATATCACATGGGATATTGAGCATTTTGATGGTGTTGATAGTGCAAAGCAAATGGCCGATAAACACCCTGTAGCTAAAGAAGTTAGAATCATACAAGAAAATTTTGAATCCCCTTATTTGTCGCAGCATTTATTGCCACAGTATGATCTTATCATCTCTTCTTCCGCTTTGCAGTGGGCGCAATCAATCGAAAAAGTGGTTGCCTTTTGTGCTTTGGCTTGCAAAGAGGGAGCCTTTGCGATATTTACCGATAAAACATTTGAAGCAGTTTATCATGTGAGCGGCTTACAAACTTTTTTACCAAATGCTAAAATATTAGGTGAGCTTTTTAATCAGTATTTTACATGTAAGCAAGAGATTCGTACATTTAAACTCTATTTTGAGGATAATATCTCGAAATTTCGCTACATCAAACAAAGTGGTGTGAGCGGAGGAAAAAAACAACTAAGCGTTGCACAAACAAAAGCACTCATCCAAAACTATCCGTATGATTATCTTGAATGTGAAGTCTTATTTATTTGGGGGATACCTAAAAGAAAATATTTATAATATAAAATTATTATAAATATAATTGTTAAAAAATTTTTACTTTAAAATAATATATTTATTACACCAATAATTTATAATTATTATAAGTAAAAATTAGCAATAACGCTTATTTTTCGGATATTTTGCTTGGAATCTTAAAATAATTTTTAGTACTTATTTCGTCATTTTTAGCCAAATTTGAAAAAAAAGACAAAAAAAGTTTATTAAATTTTACTTTTATGACTACTTTTTGAAAAAAATTTTACTTAATTTGCATTTCTTTCTATAACGCTGATTAGGGCATTCTCGTGTATTTTACCTCCTAAAGCCCCATGTTACGCCACTAATGTTAAGTTTTTTATAAGAATGAATATTTACAATGGAAGGTACAAATGCATAAAAAGACGAAGTTTATGCAGATTAATCTTAAGGTAAAAGTACAATTAAGGAGATGCGATGAAAGTAGAGATCTCACGAAGGAGATTTCTTCAAGGTAGTGTGGCTATGTCAATCGCTGGAGGAGTAACGCTAAGTTCTTCTTCTGTGTTAGCAAGTGCCGCAACTGCTGCCAATGTAAAGCTTGGCAATGAAGAGAAAAACGTAGCGACACTTTGTGAAATGTGTGTTAATAAATGTGCAGCCATTGCACATGTGCGAAATGGTGTAGTCACAAAGCTAGATCCAAACCCCTTATTCCCAAAATCACGCAACATGCTTTGTGCTCGTGGGAATGCAGGTGTTCAAGCCTTGTATGATCCAGATCGTATTAAGTATCCATTAATTAGAGATGGTGAAAAAGGAAGTGGTAAATTTAAGCGTGTTAGTTGGAACGAAGCTTTTGCTTATATTGAAGAGAAACTAACAAAAATTTTAGATGAAGAGAAAGATAATCGATCAACGGTTGCCTTTTGCGCGGGTGAAGGTATGGCTGAACATACGTTTAAAAACTTTTTTACGGAGTTTGGTTCAGCGCACTTCTTAAACCACGCAAGCCTTTGTCTTGCCACTACGGTTTCAGGCTATTCATTAACTATCGGTGGATATGGTCAAGCAGATCTTGATAATGCAAAATATGTCATTATGGCAGGGGCAAACCGAGCCGAAGCGATTGTAACGCCAGATACCATGGACTTTTTTAAACGTACCAGTGGACGAGGAGCAAAACTCGTGGTCGTTGATCCTCGCTTTACTAACACTGCCGCAAAAAGTGATAAATGGTTAGGGATTAACGTAGGCACAGATTTAGCATTTGTACTTGCACTAACCTATGTTGCTATTAAAGAGGAACGATACAATAAAGCATTTGTAGAGACTTCTTTTGCGGATTTTGAAGATTATAAAAACCATATCTTAAACAATGCCTATACGCCAGAATGGGCAGAAAAAATCACAGGAATAAAAGCGGCAGACATTTACGAAGTTGCTCGTGACTTTATGGCGCATGCTCCTCAAGCGATTTATTATCAAGGTAGACGAACCACATGGTCTAAAAATGATTTCCAATTACGACGTGCACAAGCTATTTTTACAGCATTAGCGGGAAGTGTTGATGTGAAGGGTGGTATCTGTTTTGGTAAAAGCTTGCCTCTTGTTCCACACGAAGCAGCAGCACCACTGTATGCGCAAGCCAAGGCTCGTATTGAAAAAGGTGAAGCAGCGGTAGTAGGAGGTTCAGGTTCATGGGTAGCTTTTAGAAATATGGTTCTTGAAGGAAGAAGCCCATATCCTATTCGGGCACTTTTTAACTACAAGCATAATCCAATGCAAAATATGCCAAACAATAAAAAAACACAAGATTTTTTGAAAAAATTGGACTTAGTAGTAACAATTGATACGATGCCAAGCGATACAGTGATGCTCAGTGATGTTGTTTTACCAGAGTGTACATATTTAGAGCGAACAGACCCCGTTGTCTCTTATGGTGGTATTGAGCCTTCCATCGCACAACGCAATAAAGTGGTTGATCCAATGTTTGAGAGCAAACCAGTCATGGACATCATGCGGGGTTTGAGTGCAAAACTTTCAAAGCCACTTTTTGAAATCACCAAAAAGTATGATGAAGATGTTCAATCGGCCATTGCAGATGGTAGCGAAGAAGAGGTGTATCAAGAGTATGATCTAACCAAAGCGTTTTTACATTCACAAGAAGAACTTAATGAGCACGCTGTTGCAAAATATGAAGGTGCTGCAGAAATCCTTAAAACCAAAGGTGTTTTTTATCCTGAGATGAATGAGTATTTCAAAAAAATGGGTGTAAATGATTACGAATACTATCCAGAAAATAAGCGATACTATTCTGTTTTAGGTGGAAAACTCAAAACGCCATCGGGCAAAATCGAGTGTAATCTTGAAGCATTAACCAAGCGTGGAATCGATGCGATGCCTACATGGAAAAAAGAGTATGAGATGGTTATTCCTGAGGGTAAATTTAGATTTATCACAGGGCGTCATGCACAGTTTACACAATCAGGTAGTAGCAACAACAAAATGCTTCTAGACTTAGTTCCGCAAAATTATGCGTGGATTAACAAACGTGTAGCTGCCAAAATGGGTATAAAATTTGGTGATACCATTGAAGTTACTAGTAAAGTCGGTAAAGCAACGATTAAAGCCTATCCAACAGAGAAAATTGGACCAAATACACTCTTCTTTATTCACGGATTTGGTGTTTATTCAAGTGCTTTAACATTAGCGCACAATAATGGAGGCAATGATTCTTCTATTATTGAAGATAGTATTGAGCCAATGCATGGCGCAAGTTGTCTTCACGATACTCTTGTAGATATTAGAAAGGTTTAATTATGGCACGTTATGGAATGGCACTCAATTATAAAAATTGTATTAATTGTCGAGCATGTGAAACAGCATGTAAAGAAGAAAATGGTGTGTTACTAGGGCGTGATAACTATCGAATTTGGGTAGGCGTTAAAGAAGCAGAAGGAGAATTTCCGAATATCTCTATCATGTCTCAAGTCTATCACCCAAGTCAATGCCAACATTGTGATAACGCTCCATGTCAGCAAGTATGTCCAACCAATGCGACATACTATGATGAAAATCATGTCGTTCGTGTTAATCCTACAAAATGTATTTTATGTACCTATTGTATTAACGCGTGTCCGTATGATGCACGTTATGTTGACAACAGAACGGTCACGGTTGATAAATGTAATTTTTGTTCCGACACACGTTTGGCAAATGGGGAAACCACAACAGCTTGTCAGGCAACATGTCCGACAAAAGTAAGAGTATTTGGTGATTTAGATGATCCTAAGAGTGAGATTTCTCAACTTCTTGCTACAAAAGAGCACAGAAGAGTGAAAGAGCACTTGGGAACTGAGCCAAAACTATTTTATATATTGTAGGAGTATAAGATGAATTCATTTTCACTAAAACAACTTTTTTCATTTGAAAAAACACCACTCAATTTATTGATGGCATTTATTACAATTGGCTTGCTTGCAGCATTTGCCGCTGGTGCAGTTATGTATTTGCTTCATGGTCATCACGCTTACAATGTAACACGTCAGCATCCATGGGGTCTTTTAATTTCAATGTACGTATTCTTTGTTGTATCAAGCACAGGTCTTTGTATTATCTCTTCTATTGGCCATGTTTTTGGGATTCCTGAGTTTCAACAAATTGGTAAACGTGCCATTGCGGGTGCGATTATTACTATTTCTTCAGGCTTTGCCGTTATTGGTTTAGAAATAGGTCATCCTATGACGATGGTCATTTACAATGTGCTAACCCCTGGACTTACCTCTGCTATTTGGTGGATGGGAACATTGTATGGTTTGTATCTAGCGTTTATCTGTATGGAATTTTTCTTTTTAGCGATTAAAGAAAACCATAAATTATCTAAGTTTTTTGGTATCGGTGGTCTTTTAGTAGGTCTTGCGGCACACTCTAACTTAGGTGCTGTTTTTGGTTTCTTAATTTCACGTCCATCAGCCAATGGTGTATTTTATCCAGTATATTTCATCCTCTCAGCGATGATTACAGGTTGTTACCTTGTTTTCTTAATGTATGGATTTCGTTATAAGATGAACTTTCCAGAGAGAGTTACTGTCATGCTCGTAAAACTTTCAAAAATTTTAGGAATGCTTCTAGCGGTACTTATTTTCTTTGAAATTTGGAAAATTTTAACAGCACTTTATGGTGATATGCCTGAGCGTGCGGCTACTATTTTACATACCATTAAACATCCAAATTTTTGGTTTGGCGAAGTCATCCTTGGTATGTTAATTCCTTTTACGATTATCTTACTCAGTAATGCAAAAGCGATAAAAGCTACTGTTTATGCTTCAATCACAGGTATGGTTGGTATCTTTTTTATGCGATACGATTTAGTCCATGATACATTGATCTATCCTATGACGATGTTGAAGCGCAGCGAATATCAGCTACCTCCAACTTTTTTAGAGTATTTCCCATCTCCTGCTGAATTTGCAGTGGGTTTTGGTGGCATTGGTCTTTGTCTCTTTCTTTACTATATTGCAGACAAAGTTTTCAATTTAGATGAGACAAGTACGCATTAAGTTATTCAATTAAAAATTAAAGGGAAAAAATGGAAAAGGTGTTTAAATTGTTTTGGGCAGTTATATTAACATTGGGATTTCTATCGACTTCCGTGTGGGCAGATATTGACAAAGGTCAAAAAATTTATAGTAAGCAGTTTAAAAAAGTATGTGGTTTTAGTGGAAATGTAATGGCTAGAAAGCACAAACAATCAGAGTGGCATGATATTTTTCATGAAGGTAAACTCAATGAAGAATTGTTAAAAGAATGTCCAAATGCAAGTGCATTAAAAAAATCTGATTTACAACATGTGTATGATTTTTTGTATAACTATGCATTAGACAGTGGAAACACAGCTACATGTTAGATATATAGTAGCTTTACATATGGGTACGCTGTTTATTAAATGGCGTACTTCATGGTACAATTTTTTAGAAGGATTGAAATATGAGAAAAATTTTATTAAGTTTAGTATTGGCAAGTTCAGTTATGATAAGTGCTGATGTTCCTGTGAAGCTAGCTGCGAATGATTGTATCGAAAGTCTTCAAAATGAAGTCATTGGTATCATCTATTCCAATTCAATCAAAAAAGATAAATCGATTGAACAATTAACGGAGAAAATTAACAAAACCTTTGAAAAAGATTGTGATGTTAATAGTACGGAAAACAAAGAACAACGCAAAGCAAAACTTCTAGAAGAAGAAAAAGCAAATGCAACAGTTGAACATGTTTTGATTTTAGATACAACCAAAAATAGTGATGATTGTATTGAAACATTACAAAGTGAAATTTCAAAAATTGTTCATTCGAATAAAGAAAATAAAAATAAAGCGATTAAATTGATTATCAAAGGTGATGCCGATAATTGTACAAAAGAGCCTGTCAAAAAATAATCCACAGCCCTTCCTCTAACCTCTAAAAATTATAATAAGACTTCTTCATATCATGATGAAGAAGTCTCTTCTTTGAAAGAATAAATAAATTTTTGATTTTATTTACATTTTTTTTAATCTAAACCTATAAAAAAACTATATTTTGTCAATTTTTTTAATAAATTTTACTTTTTATGCTAAAAAATCATCATTTTAATTATAATTGTAAAAAATATTTTACAAAATAAAAAATTATAATTCATGCCTATTTTATCGGTATTTTATTAAAACTATAATTTGACATACTTATATTTCAAATTATGATTAATAATATTATAAAGAAATAACCCATACAATGGTGCTGAGAAATAGCCATTTCTTTGGTTTATCAACTTAAAATTTAATTTTGGAGAACAGAATGAAAGTAGAAATCTCACGAAGGAGATTTCTTCAAGGAAGTGTTGCTTTAAGTGTAGCCGGTGGCACAGCTTTAAGTACCACATCCATTTTGGCAAAAGCACAAGATGAAAGCCAAAATGCTCTTATGAAGAAAGTTCCAACCGTCTGTGAAATGTGTGTCAATAAATGTGCGGTTATAGCACAAGTCCGAAATGGGATCGTTACGAAACTAGACCCAAACCCTTATTTCCCTAAATCTAGGAACATGTTGTGTGCTCGTGGAGATGCAGGAATTCATGCATTGTATGATCCCGATCGTCTTAAATATCCTTTGATTCGTATAGGCGAGCGAGGAGATGGAAAATACAGACGTGCCACGTGGGATGAGGCTTATAGCTTTATTGAGCAAAAGATGACCAAAATATTAGATGAAGAGAAAGACAACCGCTCATGCATTGGGTATTGTGCAGGTGAAGGTATGGCAGAGCATACGTTTAAATCCTTCATGGCTGATAAGTTTGGATCTTCAAATTTTTTAAATCACTCATCGATTTGTTTACAAACAGCCGTTTCTGGTTTTGCTCTCACCATTGGTGGATACGGTCAAGCAGACCTTGAAAATGCTAAGTATGTCATTATGGCAGGGGCAAATCGTGCGGAAGCGATTATTACTCCTGATACGATGGATATCTTTAAACGTACCCGTGGGCGTGGAACAAAGTTGGTTGTTGTTGACCCTCGTTTTACCAATACTGCTATGCATGCCGATACGTATGTAGCAATAAAACCAGGTACAGATTTGGCTTTTGTTTTAGCTTTGACCTATGTTGTACTGATTGATCAAGTTTACAATCGAAATTATGTTGCCAAAAATTTTGTTGATTTCGATAAATATAAACAACATATTTTGGACAATGAATATACTCCTGAATGGGCAGAAAAAATCACAGGTGTTCCTGCGGATACCATATGTAAAATAGCACATGATTTCATGGCGCATGCTCCTCAAGCGATTTATTATCAAGGAAGACGCACCACGTGGTCTAAAAATGACTTTCAATTACGACGTGCTATGGCACTTTTTACAGCACTTGGTGGTGGTATTGATGTTAAAGGTGGCATCGTTTTCGGTAAAAGTTTACCGCTTGGAGAACACACAGTAAATGCACCTATGTACGCACAAGCAAAGCCACGTATTGACAAAGATTTAGCTGCCGTAGTAGGTGCAACAGGGACATGGATTGGTTGGCGAAATATGGTAGTAGAAGGAAAAACTCCTTACCCTATTCGGGGTATGTTTGTTTATAAACAAAACCCAATGCTTTCTGTTCCCAATACTGCTAAAACCAAACAAATGTTTGAAAAAATGGACTTGGTGGTAGTCATAGACACAATGCCAAGTGATACGGCAATGATGGCAGATGTTATTTTACCAGAGTGTACGTATCTTGAAAGAGAAGATCCTGTTAGGGCATTTCCTGGGATCGAACCAGCTATTATCCTTCGTGAAAAAGTGATTGAACCGATGTACGAAACTAAACCCGTCATTGAGATTATGCACGGACTTGCTACAAAACTTACGAAACCGTTGTGGGAAATCACCAAAAAATATGATGAAGATGTTCAAGACGAGTTAGAAGCAACGCCTGAAGATGAGTTCTTTGATGAAGGTGGTTTTGATTTAGCAGAACCGTTTAAAGAGAGCCAAGAAGAGATTAACAAGCATATGTTTGCGAGTAAATACGGTGAAGAGGCATGGGGTATTCTTCGTGAAAAGGGCGTGTTTTATCCCAACATGTTGAGCTACTTTAAGAAAATCAATAATAATACCTATGAATGTTACCCTAGGGATAAAAAGTTTTATTCAGTGTTAAAACTTGAAGAGCATTATGATCCTGAAACATTTCTCCATGACACATGTGCCAACCCAGCAGATATTGCTGATTTGAAGCGATCATTTAATACACCTAATAAAAAAGTTGAGTGCTATTTAGAGAGTATGGAAAAGAAAGGCATTGATCCTATGCCTAAATGGAGAGATGAAGATTATGTGCATGTCCCAGCTGGTAAATTTAAATTTATTACGGGGCGTCATGCTCAATTTACCCAAAATTCATCCCAAAATAATATTATGCTCTTAGAACTAATGCGTGAAAATTATATTTGGATCAATGATAAAGAGGCTGAAAAATTAGACGTTGCTTTTGGTGATATGGTAGAAGTAAGTAGTAGTGTAGGAAAAGTACGTATTAAAGCCTATCCTACACCAAAAATTGTTGCAGGAACTGTTTTTTATATCCATGGGTTTGGTGCAAAATCAGAAGGTTTAACATTTGCTCATCGTAATGGTGCAAGTGATAATGAAATTATCGAAGATACAATAGAACCAGTCCATGGTTGTGCCAATATGCACGATACGCTTGTGTCTTTAAGGAGGGTATAACGATGAATTATGCAATGGCATTAGATTATCAAAATTGTATAAACTGTAAAGCATGTGAAGTGGCATGCAAAGAGGAAAATGGCGTACAACTAGGTGCTGACAAACAACGTATTTGGATTGGAGTGGTAGAAGGAACTATATTTGGAAAACCTTTTGCCAATCTTTACCCTTCTCAGTGTAATCATTGTATTGATGCACCATGTGTTAATGTTTGCCCAACCAACGCCAGTCATTTTGCCGCAGGTGGTATTGTTAAAGTCCATGCTGAAAAATGTATTTTATGCAAAGGTTGCATGGAAGCATGCCCTTACGATGCACGTTTTGTGGATGATACCATGGTTGCTGTTGATAAATGTACCTTCTGTGATCACCGTATTGAAGAGTATGGTACAACGGCGTGCCAAGCAACATGCCCTACTAAGGTCAGAATGTTCGGTGACTTGGATGATGAAAATAGTGATTTAGTGAAATTGTTAAAAACTAAACGCTTTTTTTTCCAAAAAGAGGCTTCAGGAACCTTGCCAAAATTGTTCTATATTTTGCCAGATGATGAAGCTTATGCTAAACAAAGTGTCTCACCTAGTACTATTATTCATACATGGGATGATATCAAACCTGTTTATGATGCTGCACGTTCACGAAGGAGTAAACAATGGACAAGATAATTTTTGCAGGTCTTGAAATCAATAAAATTAGCATTATGAAGTTATTATTCAATAAATCAATGCTAGTAGGATATGCATTTTTGGCACTTGCGTGTGTTGGAATTTTCGATGTATTTGATGTGCGTTATTTTAGTGTTGCAGCCAATGCACACGCTTCGGGACTTGATCCAACCAATCCAGCATTAAAAGAAGCAATGCGGCTAGCGGTTTTTGGTGATGTAGGTGAAGTCAATCGCAATATTCCATGGACGCTGTTCATCGTAAACTATATGTATATGATTTATACGGGAAGTGGTGTTATTTTCTTGGTTGCATTAGCAGAATTGATGAATTTTAATCTGGTAGCAAGAGCCTCAGCTGGTTTCATGGTAGCAGGTATTTCGATGGTATTTGCAGGACTTTTTACCATCGCTACAGATTTAAATATGCTCAATATGCTATGGATGCTCATCACGCCAAATATGAATGCAGGTATGTGGCTTATGTTGCCGTTATATTGTATCTATATTCCTTTTGTACTTTTTGAAATTTATCTGGTTTTAACCAATAAAAGAGAATGGGCAAAACGTCTTGCTTTACCAATTTTAGTGCTCAGTATTGGGGTTGACATTATTGAATATTACATTCAAGCTAAATTATTCTCCATGAATACAGCACGTCATTTATGGACAGAGTTTCCTGCTTTGATGTTTTATTTTATTATTTCAGCTTTCGTTTCATCGTTAGGCGTTATGGGAATTAATAGCTTTTTGGTGCACAAAACTAAAAAAGAGTACAATGAATTGATGGATTTAATTCGAAGGGCTATGTTGTTTTTTGTTTCTGTTTTAGGGTTGTATGAGATTATCGGATATATGTCCGTGGATAAAGACTGGTCTTTCTTAATCTTATTTGGACCTTTTAAAACGCTTTACTTTGGTGGCTATATTTTCTTAACGTTGGCACTGCCTTTTTTATTGATTGTAAAACCAGGGAAGCCAATTTTTACACTTCTCGCATCCATAAGCGTTTTTGTAGGTGGTTTTGCAGGAAGGTACCTTTTTGTATATGGTGGAAATGCAAATCCAATGTCCAATCGATTTGGTATGGGTTATGAAAAATATGATTTTTATGCAGTATCAAAGTTATTTAATTATATTGCACCGCATATGGGAGAAATCTTGATTGTTGTAGGTTCATTTGGCGTTTGTATCCTCATTTATAAACTTTTTGATGGACTCTTTTCGATTGGAGAATTACGAAATCACCATTAAAAAAGTAGTAAAAATTTTACATAACTACTATAAAAGGTACAATATAGTTAATAATTTTGTACCTTTTTCAATCCTTCTTAAGTAATAAAATAATAATATTAGATTACATGCTTCAGTTTTTTATTAGTTGTTGGCTGTAGCGATGTAACTGACAATTTAAACTTTTACAAAGGAGTTCTGATGAAGATAAGAATAATAGGAATGAGTATCGTTGTAGCTGGGTTATTACTCAGTGGATGTACGAGCTCAAATGGACCTGAGGCAGCAGCTGCGCCAGCAGTTAAAGTATTAACGGCACCAACTCCCCATGTTCAAGAGATTATTAACAAGTATGCACTTGAAAATGTAAACTACGAATATGTTAAAGTAGCCATTGGCAATGGTACTCGCAGTGGAGCTAAAGCCCTTTTAATTGATGCAAGACCTAATCCAAAATATCTTGGTGGAACCATTCCAAGCAGTTTGAATATTCCCGATACACAAATTGATAAATATATTGGACAGTTAGATAAGGTAGCTAAAGATAAAGAAATTATTGTTTTTTGTGGTGGATGGAACTGTGAGAAAAGTCCAATCGTAGCAGGATATCTTAAAGGCAAAGGCTATAGTAATGTTAAATTATACCAAGCGGGTGAGCCAGAATGGGCTACTAAGAGTTATTTAGAAGTGGGTACCCCAGTTGCGCAAGGTGCATTTAAAAACGATAGTGCTCTTTTTATTGATGCAAGACCACACGCAATGTTCTTAAAAGAGAGTATTCCAGGTGCATTAAATATCAATGATACAGAAATGGATAAAATGGGTGGACGCTTCCCTGTAGATAAAAGTACCCCTATTATTACATTCTGCGCTGGTTTTGAGTGCCATAAATCTCATGTCGTTGCTCATAAACTTTTAGCCTTAGGATATAAAAAAGTAAGCGTATTTGCTGGTGGGCTTCCTGCTTGGAAAGAAGCTAAAATGCAAACTACTGCTGGTGCTGCTAAAACAGAGCCAGTTGCTGCAGCGCCTAAAAAAGATATTTTTGTTGATGGCATTAAGTTAGGTTCAGATGAAGGAACGGTTGATGGTGATACCTATAAAGCAATGATCGTCAATAATAAAATACCTGCCAATGTTGCAGTTGTAGATGTAAGAAGTGCTTCAGAGTTTGCAGCAGGACATATTAAGGGGGCTACTAATATTGAAATAGGCAAAATGAGTGTTGCAGAGGTAGTGGCAAAATTACCAAAAGGCAAAGTCATTATTATGAACTGTGCATCAGGTGGACGTGCTATGGAAGCACACATGAAGCTTAAAGATGCAAAAGTGGATGTCTCAAAAATATTTTATTTTGATGCCAATATCAAATGTGATAAAAATAGTAAATGTGATATAAAAGTGAACGAGCCATTAGGTTAGTAGCTTTATATAATACGATGTTTAAAATTAAAAAAAGGGGCTAGAAGAAAATCTCTTCTAGCCCCTTTTTTAATGTCGTAAAATCTTAATCGTCACGAGAGCCAAAAATTCCTAAAATTTGAAGCAAAGATACAAAGAGATTTAAAAAATCTAAGTATAAAGCGATAGCTCCTTCAATTGGTGTTTCATAAGCACCTCTGATAATGTTTTGGGTATCATAAAGAATAAAAGCACTAAATAAAATGGAACTAATACTAGCAATAGCTAATTGAAGAATAGGGCTGTGAAAAAAGATATTAATAAGCCCAGCAACTACAATGACAATTAAAGTGATAAAAAGCATTTTGCCCATTGCGGTAAAATCTCTTTTAGTATTCATCGCAAAAACTGAAAGCCCACCAAAAGCTACTGTTGTCAAGATAAAAGCATTCGCCACAATACTAGCACCACCTGCCATGCCTAAAATATGGGCAAGTAGAGGAACAAGCGTCAATCCACTCACAAACGTAAATCCAAAAAGTAGCACTAGATTAAGACCAGCTTTTCGTTTTGCCGCATAAAGACCAAAGAGTAAAATAAACTCTAATATGACAAGTGGCCAGTATAAACCAATAATGGTTTTTCCCATACCAATCCCAATATAAGCTCCAGCACTTGCTGCCAATAATGAGGCTGCAAAAAGTTGATAGGTTTGTTTGATAAACAATCCTAATGAGCTATCGTTAGATCTAACATGCTCATAACCAGCTTCTTGAGCGTTGTGTTGGATGTAATTTCTATCATACAATCCCATTGTTTTCTCCTTTAAATAACAGATGTAAGAATGATATATAAAAAAGTATTTTATCAAAATTTGAATATTGAAGATACTTTTATATTTACTATTATATGGAAAGATGGTAAACAAAAATTAAATCATTGTAACATACAAATAAAAACTTATTAGGGCTACTTTCATCTTAACCTTATTTTAAGGAAGCTAGGTATATAATTTCGTCCTCGTTTGAGAGAACGGGTTAAAGAAAGAGTCCCAAAGTTGGGGAGAAACTCACGTTCATTACCATAATTACAAATGTTAAATT
>JAQUVE010000115.1 GCA_028693565.1 Sulfurospirillaceae bacterium
CATAAAAAAGCTCCGTATAATCGTGTTTTTGTCGACCTAATTATACTTAAAAGTGCCTATTTATGGGCTTTGTTAGATTGATTTTAGTTGGTGTTTTTACTGGAATCTATGTGCGAAAGTTGAGTTAGTAGTTATATCACAAAAGAAACAGAAAATAAAATTATTGTCAATACCGATAATCTTGAGCAAATGGTCAAAACCTATAACAGTGCTCTCGAAGAAACAGCGATTAAACTGTTTGCTATTTTCGAAGCTGGCTTTGGAAGTTTTTATCTAAATCCTGATGAAAAAATCAAAGTTCATGGACTGGCTTTGGAAGTTTTTATCTAAATCCTGATGAAAAAATCAAAGTTCATGGAGTGGATACGCCTTTAATATCTTCAGGTGGATATACCTTGAATAATAATTTTTCTAAAGTAGAAGCATTTTCTGATTTAACAGGTGCAGTAGCAACTGTTTTTGCATTGAGTGGCGATGATTTTGTACGTGTTTCTACCTCTTTGAAAAAAGAAGATGGAAGCCGTGCGATGGGAACCTTCTTAGGTAAAAAAAGCCCAGCTTATGAACCCATTATGAAAAAACAAAAATACATTGGTAATGCTAGGTTGTTTGGCAAAGATTATATTACCGTTTATGCTCCCATCATAGAAGATGATCAAGTTCTTGGTATTTTGTTTATTGGTTATGATTTTACAGAGGGGTCAAAAGCGCTTGAAACTGAAATCAATAAAATGAATGTTGGAACCAATGGTTATTTTTATGCCATTAATACTAAAAGCCTAAGCTACGATATTCACCCTAAACTTGATGGTCAAAAAGTCACATCAGAACTGGATAAAAAGATTATCGAACTTAAAAATGACCTTTTGCATGTAAATGAAAATGGTGAAAAAATTATTTTAAATTTTAAGCCTTTTGCGAAATGGAATTGGATTCTAGTTTCCAAAGCCGTTGAAAAAGATTTTCAAATAGCCAATGATAAACTTCGCAACAATCTCATCCTTGTCTCGCTACTACTAACGATTGTTATGATACTCGTTATATGGTTTATTGTAACAAAAATCATCACTAAACCACTCAATAATCTTATCGAAAAAGCAAAAGAGCTCTCCAGTGGTGATGGTGATTTAACACGAAAACTTAAAATTACTGGCAATGATGAAATTGCACGTGCCAGTGAACAAATTAATCGTTTTATTGAGAAAGTTCGTATACTTATTTGTGATGCAAAATCTCTCTCAAGTGAAAACTCTTCAATTTCACATGAACTTTCCACGACATCTTTACATGTTGAAAAATTGGTTGAACAATCAACACAAATTGTCCATGACACCACTTCAAAAGCCAATGATATTCGCGATGAAATGTCACAATCTATTGATAAAGCTAAGGGCGGTAAAGAAGACATGCTACAAGCAAACAATGCTCTTCATACCGCAAGTGATTCTATTATGAAACTGACCGAGGAGATACAACGTAGCTCTGAAGTTGAAATAGAACTGGCTTCTAAAATCCATCAGCTTAGCAACGATGCAGAACAGGTTAAAAGCGTTTTAACCGTCATAAGCGATATTGCAGATCAAACCAATCTTCTTGCACTCAACGCTGCTATTGAAGCTGCACGAGCAGGTGAGCATGGCCGTGGTTTTGCTGTTGTTGCAGATGAAGTACGAAAATTAGCAGAGCGCACTCAAAAAAGCCTAGTCGAAATTAATGCAACCATTAATGTTATCGTCCAATCCATTATGGACTCTAGTGAACAAATGAATCATAACTCTAAAAAAATAGAAGATTTGGCACATACTGCCAGTGATGTTGAAAATAAAATCAAAGAGACTTTCATTCTTATTGATACTGTAACAAAAATTAATGAACAGACCGTTGATAGTTATATCAATACGGGTCATCATATTGACACCATTATTACCAAAGTTAGCGAAATCAATACAATTTCGAGTGAAAATAGTAGAAATGTTGAGGAAATTGCTGGTGCAGCCGAACATCTAAGTCAAATGACAGAAAATTTAAATAAGAAACTAGGTGAATTTAGAACATAGTTATTTAGCTTATAAGAGTAAATTAGTCTTATAAACTAAAGCTTTCTTAGTATTTTAGTTATATAATTTATGTACAAATAAAAATTCTTACTATGAGGTGATTTTATGTTAGTAACCAACAAAGCTCCTGATTTTACAGCAACTGCCGTTTTAGGTGACAACCAAATTGTCGATAATTTTAATCTTTATGCAAATTTTGGTGAAAAAGGTACTGTAATATTTTTCTATCCATTGGATTTTACATTCGTCTGCCCTTCTGAAATTATTGCATTTGATAAACGATTAGAAGAATTTAAAGGACGTGGTATCAATGTTATTGGTGTTTCTATAGATTCTCAATTCTCCCACTTTGCATGGAAAAATACACCGGTCAATCAAGGTGGAATTGGTCAAGTTCGATTTCCTCTTGTTGCGGACATTACTAAGCAAATCTCAAAAGACTATGATGTTTTATTTAATGCAAGTGTTGCCCTGCGTGGCTCATTCCTTATCGACAAAGATGGTACAGTAAGACACGCTGTTATCAATGATTTACCGCTTGGAAGAAATATTGATGAAATGATTCGTATGATCGATACGATGCTTTTCACAAATGAATATGGCGAAGTATGCCCTGCAGGATGGCAAAAAGGCGATAAAGGTATGACTGCGAGTACTGCTGGTGTAGCTGATTATCTTGCGCACAATTCAGATAAACTTTAATCTTTAACATATAAGAGAAGTTAAAATCTTCTCTTATACCTTCTGACACATTTCGCAATGATTCGTTGTAGCAATAATATCCAATCTTTGAATCTCTATTTTTTCATTCGTTTCTAATTGACTTTGATAATTAAATAGAGTTTCATCATACGCAACATCTCTAATATGATGGCAATTTTTACATACAATATGAATATGCGGCTGTGAATAGATATCGTAGCGCATTTTCCCATCAGCAATATTAACTTCAATCACAATACCTTTTTCTTTCAAAGTGCCAATATTTTTGTAAACTGTTGCTAATGACATAGAAGGATTTTCTTGTTTAATGGCTTCATATAAATCATCCATTGTAGGGTGTTTCTTTTTGATAAGTTCTTTTAAAACGGATATTCTCTGAGGTGTTGCTTTAAGCTCTTTAGCTTTAAGCAGCATTACAAAATCGTTCATCATAGTATCCACCTTATTTTTTCTAATCATTCCATAGGTTCTATCAATTTATCTAAAGAAGAATTAACTAATATTTTTTATTAATTAATTCTTCTTAGACTCAATAATTTGTTGTGCTATCTGTTCTGGGGTAATACGTAGCTGTTCTTCAACCAAATGCGTAGCGCCATGCATAATAAAATGATCTGTATATTCAAAAGATGTAATGCTTACGGGTAAATTATTTTCCTCTTTAAAACTCATTAACAATGAACCAACACCCCCTACTTTTGCACTATCACTTAAAACCATCCATTGATGATAATGTTTTGCTAAAAATGTTAAAAGTTCTTTATCTAAAGGCTTTGCAAATCGTAAATCCACAATACCAACATCCAAATGCTCTTTTTCTAAAAAAAATGCACAAGCAATTGCCTTTCCTACGCCATTACCATAACCAATGAGTAAAATATCATCTTTACCATCTTTAAGCAATTGCGCCTTACCATATTCAAAAGGTAAGGATTCATAATGATCACTTGGCAAAAATGACCCTCTCGGATAGCGTATGGCTAAGGGACCTTGATGTTTATAAGAATATGAAATCGCAGCATGCATACTCTTTTCATCTCTTGGAGCCATCAAAGTCATATTTGGAATGGCACTAAGATACGATATATCAAATGCACCTTGATGCGTTTCACCATCCTCCCCTACAATACCAGCTCTATCAATTGCAAATACGATATTTAGATTTAAAATACACGCATCATGAATAATTTGATCATATGCTCTTTGTAAAAATGTCGAATAGATACTTACATAGGGTTTAAATCCTTCTTTTGCCATAGCACACATTGATGTGACAGCGTGTTGTTCAGCAATAGCCACATCCCAAAAGCGATTTGGATATGTTTGAATCAGCTTGCTAAGTCCTGTTCCACTAGGCATCGCTGCTGTTACACCAACTACATTATCATGCTTCTGGGCTAATTCAAACAGTGCTTCACTATACATCGTTGTAGCATTTTTAGAAACTCCCTGTTTTAATGCTTCCCCACTTGCAACATCAAAAGGACCAACACCATGCCATTTTTCATAGTAACCCTCTGCCATTTCATACCCTTTGCCTTTAATCGTTTGGGTATGAACGATAACTGGTTTTCTTAGTTTTTTAGCCGATTGTAAAGCTTTGATTAAACTCTCCAAATTATGTCCATCAATTGGACCAATATAATCTATTCCAAGCTCTTCAAATAACATACCAGGAGTTATAAGTTTAAGACTCTCTTCAAACTTTTTCGCCATATATGTGGCGCTTTCAGGTAAATACTGTAATATTTGTTCCGTCGTTTTTTTAATCTTCTGGTAAAAATTACCTGCCATCGCCGATGATAAAAATTTACTTACTGCACCAATAGGTTTCGCAATACTCATCTTATTGTCATTGAGAATTATCACAACGGGATAACGCCTATCTCCCAGTTCATTAAGCGCTTCATAAACCATTCCTGCACTTAACGACCCATCTCCAATTAAAGCAATAGGTACACGTTTTTGTGTTTCCTTTTTAAGTCCAATAGCTTTAGCTGCTCCCACAGCGAGTGAAATGGACGTAGAACTATGCCCTGCAACAAAATAATCGTACTTTGATTCATCAGGTCTTGTATAGCCACTAATACCATTCAATTCACGAAGTGTCTCAAAACTATCCCATCGGTCAGTAATCAATTTATGCGCATACGCTTGATGGCTTACATCAAAAATAAAAGGATCATTCTCAACATCAAAAACATAGTGCATTGCCACAATAAGCTCTACTGCTCCGACATTACTACTAAGATGCCCCCCATTTTTACTTACTGTTTGAATGATTTTTTCTCTAAGTTCTTCACAATAGTGGTTTAATTCTTCGATTGATTTTGTTTTAATTTTTTTCATTGTAATTGCTTTTTAATTATCTTTATCTTGTATGAGATACTTTACTTTTTCAAGTCGCATTATCAAATTTCCATCTAAATTACCAATGTCACTTAGCACAATAACGCCACCTAATGTGATTGAATCATCGGCTGTAACTTTAATTTTTGTGTCTTTTAAATAGCTTTCTTGTAAAACTTCAAAATCTTTTGGATTAACTTTCAACTCTATTTTATTTGCTTCTTTTAGCTCTTTAATTAACTCTTTAGAAAGCGTGAGTGCTATTTGTGCACTAGATGTTTTAACCTCTTTTTTAATCACTTCTTTTGCAATCTCGCACGCTGTTTCAATAATATCAGATTCAACTTTGCGCATAGCATCTTCCATCTGCTTAGATATAATGTCAATTTGATTAATGGATTTTAAATAGCGTGACCTTACTTCTTGTCCACTAACATCACTCTCTTCTTTTGCTTTTTGGTACCCCAAAGTGTAAGAGCTTTCACGTTCTCTTTTTAACTCTTCATCTAAACGGTTACTAAATTCAAGTTCTTGTTTTTCAATTTGCATCTGTAATTTAATAATATTAGACGAGAGTTCATCCGTTTTTTTAAGAAGTTCTTCTATAAATTGGTTTTGACCTTCATCAATACGTATTGGAGGGATTACTTCATCAAATATCGGTTCTTGTAAAGTATCTCTTGCTAAAATATTTTCATCATCATTGGAATGTAATTGACTATCCGCAAGATTTGACCCCAAAACCTTGAAACGATAACGCTGGATTGAATGATCCTCAACCTGCTGTTTATCAATAATATTATCTGCCATTTTAACTAATCATCTCTTCAGCTTCACCAATTTGCATGATGCCTTGTTCTGCAAGTTTTTGCACCTCTTCAACGATCTTACGTTGAGCATCTTCAACATCTTTCACTCTAACAGCTCCCAAGAAATTCATCTCTTCTAAAAAAGCCTCTTGCGCACGTTGGGACATATTATCTAAGAATTTTCTGCGTAAATCATCTCCTGAACCTTTTAGCGCAACCATCAAGTCTTTTTTATCTGCTACTTTCAGAATTTCTCGGACAGCATTTCCATCAAGCCTCATAATATCTTCAAATGTAAACATCATATCTTTAATGACAGAAGCGAGTTTTTCATCAGCTTGTTCAATATACGCTATGGTTGTTTTGGAAGCTTTTTGACCTAAGCGATTAAGTATTTCTGCTACCGCACGAGGACCTCCAACTTCAACTTTATAGGAAGTAAGCGATTCTAGTTTGTTTTCAAGTACTGCGGAAACACGTTTTACAACTGAAGGTGAAATTTCACCTAAATTTGCCATTCTAATAGTGACTTCACTGCGTAATTGATCAGGAAAAAATGAAAGTGTCTCTGCCGCACTTGTTGGATCCATATGCGCTAAAATAAGTGCAACTGTTTGAGGATGCTCATTAATGATAAAATCGCCCAATTGTTGTGGTTTAATTTGAGATAGATAACCAAAACTTTGTGTGTTTTCCATTGATTTTGAAAGCTTTTCTAAAATCTTTTGCGCACCTTCCGCACCAAAGGTTCGGTATAAAATCTCTTTGGCATATTCCATACCACCACTTCTAATATACTGATTAGATTGCAAGATAACATAAAATTCTTCTAGAACAGCATTTGCTACTGATTTATCAATATTTTTTGCCGTTGCTATAAATTTTGAAATATCGGTAACAACATCTATCTCCATATGAGAAAAGAGGTTTGCTGTTGATTCCTCTCCTAGTTGAATTAAAAGAATAGCTGCTTTTTCAGCCATCGTCAGTTCATTGTAAAGGTTTTTTTGTTCTTCAGTTAATTTCATTAGCCAAGTTCCTTAGAACTATTTTTTGCATCATAGTCGCCCTCATTGCGTATCATCGATTGTAGAAGCCCTGCAAACTCTTCACCTTTTTGTTCTGCAAGACTTTTTAACTTCTCTAAAAGTACATCATATTTGAGCGCTTCTTCATTAAATTCATGTCCAATCCCCAATTGGTCTTCCACTTTTTTACGAGCTTGTTTGAATTTTTCCAAGGTATCCTCGGCTCCTTCTTCCTCGCTTTGAAAAGGTTCCATCTCTTCTTCGTACTCTTCCACTTTATTTTCGACCATTTTTTGACTAAATGGCACAATAACTTTTTTATAGAAAATAAACAAGAGAACACCGACAACAAGATATTTTATCAATGGGACCAATGGTGACATATAAATGGATATTTTATCCATAAAATCTTTGGTAGGAGCCCGTGTACCATCACTTTGCAGAGGTTTAAATTCAAAGTTACTCACGGTAACCTCATCTCCTCTGGTTTGGTTAAACCCAATAGTCTGTTTTACTACATCACGAATAGAATCTAATTGCTCCTTACTTAAAGGAGTGTATTCCATCTCATTTTTTTTATTTCCATTAGCATCAAGACCATATTTGTAAGCACCATCAACAACTACCGCAGCCGTTAAGCGCTTTATTTTGGCAAATTCATCTTTAGAATTAATCACTTTTTTAGAAATTTCATAATTGGTTGTTACAGAATTTTTTTGATATGTTTCTGCTTTTTTAGTGTTTTCAAGTCCTTGTACAGGACCAATATTACTAATGGCTCCGGGGACTCCCCCTACATCTTGAGGTTCTTTTCCTTCTCTTTTTTCTTCAACACTTTGCTCACTTCTAGGTACGGAGTTAGGGTCATAAATCTCACTCACCGAATCTTGTTGCGAGAAATCAAAATCTATCGTCACTTGTGCCTTAACTTTATCAACACCCCCAATAACGGGTGCTAGCACATTAATAATCTTTTGCTCAAAACTGTTTTCAAACTCTTTTTTATAACGTACTTGACTTTTAACAAGCTCTCCTTGGAACATGCCATTTGCATTTTCACCCAAGGGTTCACCTTCTTGATTGACCATAGAAACATTTTT
>JAQUVE010000116.1 GCA_028693565.1 Sulfurospirillaceae bacterium
TTTTCTACAGTGATTATTTTTTCCTGTATTGTGTTATCTTTTTGAATAGTTGTAACTATATAATTTGATTTTCCATCTAAAGTTACAGCTTGTTGCGGAAGTAAAAAAACATTAGAATAAGTACCAATATCTATTATGGTACTTACAAACATATTGTCTAATAATTCATCATCAGGATTTGGAAACTCTGCTCTTAGCGTTACATATCCAGTATCTTCATCAACTGAAATTTCTTGAAGTTTAAGTATCCCAGAATGTGCATATATTGAATTATCTGGCAATACAATATTTACTAGTCTATCCTGTTTTTTATTATTATTTTTTATTATCTTTTTTAATTTAAATAATTGATTATTTGACTGACTTAGATCGGCATATACTTTACTTGTATCTCTAATTGTAGTTAATTCATTTATTTGATTAGCTAAGACTAAAGATCCTATCGTATAATTTGATATTCCAATAAAACCAGAGATTTGTGCTTTTATTTTTGTTCTATCAAGATTTATTTTTGCACTTTTTAGTGAAGCTTTATTTTGCTCTACTATAGCATCTGCCTGTAAATATGTAGCGTTTGCATCATCTACATCTTGTTGAGATACCACATTAAATTTTACAGATTCTTCATATCTTTGTTTTTTTAATTTCAGTGCTATTAAATTTGCTTCTGAACTTTTTAATGTTGCCAACGCTTCATCATAAATAGCTTGGTAAGAATCTGAATCAATCTCATATAAAATGTCGCCTTTATTTACATAACTTCCTTCTTTGAAAAGTTGTTTTTTTATAATACCATCAATTTGTGGTCTAACTTCAGATTTATAAATAGCTTTGACTCTTCCTGACAATTCTTGTTGTAAAGGAAATTCTTGTTTGTTCAGTGTTATATATCCAACTTCAATTTTTTGTTCTTCTTCTAAAAAGTTACTGTTTTTTTGATTTTCACATCCTAATAAAAAAATTGTAACTGACAATAAAAATAAACTTTTTAAGTAAAATTTCATTAGCTAACCTTTACAATACATACGTATGTATTTAAATCAAAGAATGTTATTTAAACTAGTCTTAATTTTTGATAAAATAATATAAAAGGAAAAAGGAAAAATTTGAGTAAAAAAAATAAAATAGATAAAAATCAATTAATAAGCATTATTGAAGATATTATTTTAAGTGAAGGTATTTCTGGTTTAAGTATTAGGAAAGTAGCTGCCAAAGCGAATATTTCAATAGGTGGAGTTCAGTATATTTTTGGAAATAAAGAAGCGATGATAAAAGCTGTTTTAGAAAAAAATGAAGATGATTATAACCATCAAATAAAAAATTTGTCGAAAGATGATAGTTCGAAATATTCTGAATTAAAAGCGCATATTGATTATATTTCAAAATACAATACTACCCAAGAACTTGATAAAATATCTAAAGTTATTACTATTCTTTTACAAGATAAATCGGTTTTTGAAGGACTACATGATTGGCATAGCAGTGCCTTAAAATTAATTGATACTAGCACGGATAAAGGTAGAAAATTAAGATTAGCTTTTTTATTCTCTGAAGCAATGTTTACTTCTATGACTTTAAATTATATAAAGCTATCAGATAAAGAACAAAAAGAGATTTTTGAAGATTTGAAAACTTTTCTATTGTAAAATAGCTTAGTTTTATTTTTTATCTCAAGAGTGTTGAGGAATCTGAATTAATAAAAGATTATGATTTTGTATTTATTAATTCACAGAAAACATTTTTCTTTTTTCACGATATAATCAATTTAAGATTTTGAAAGGTTTTACAATCAAATGATATGCAAGATAGGAAATTGTATAATTTAAGATGTACTTTTGCATCTCAACTTGTTTCCAATGGCGAAGATTTGAATTGGATAAGTAAAACATTAGGACAAACTACACTAGTGTTACTCTAAACCTACCAAAGAAGATGAGAATATAAGATTAGAGAAAATAAACAAAATTGGAGTGAATATTTTTAAAGATAGCTCTAAAGTCGATAAATAGAGGATATTGAAGTGAAATTGAGAGTTTATTACGATGATACCGATACAGGTGGGGTAGTTTATCATGCCAATTATTTGAAATTTTGTGAACGTGCTCGTAGCGAGATATTTTTTTCGCAAGGTAAAAGTCCAGCAGTCAATGGTGGGCATTTTGTGGTAAAGCATTTAGAGGCAGATTTTATTAAACCTGCAAAATTAGGTGATTTGTTAGAGGTGACAGGTAAGATGCTAGAGCTTAAAAATGCTTCTTTAACATTGGAGCAAACCATCTGGAAAGAGGGCGAAAAGCTTTTTGCGATGACCTCTGTGTTGGCCTTTGTTAAAGAGGGTAGGCCAACACGTATTGATGAAGAGACAAAAGCTTTTTTTACGGAACTATTTTAACAAAAGAACTACGTTCAGGTTTATAAATAGCAGTATTATAATGCACTTGGTTGTTTTCAATTTGTTCTTGAAATACCCTTCCGTTTGGAGTTTCATAAAAGTTAGTACAGAGGTAGTCCGCGCCAATAGAGGTTGCATAATTGACCCAATCATAAACGATATTATGGCCAAAAAGAGCATTGATTTCTTCTAACTCTGTTGGTGCTTGCTGGATTGAGTTGGCGATAAAAAGATTATCTCTGTCTTCGTATTGTGTAAGGTTTAAAAGAAGTGGGTTATAGTTGATTTGCGTTGATAAAAGAGCATGTGGGTTGATGCCATTTGCACGTAGTTGTGAGGCAATCAGGCTTGTCGTAACCAATGGCGTATTGAGATAAAATGAGCCATTGTTTAGTGAGGTATTCCCTTTAAAGAGTTGTTTGAAATTGACTTTTGAATTAGCGATTTGTTTCTCGTAAAAAAGATGAGGAACGGTTCGTTTTACATAGTCATTTAACTGAAAGCTAAGGCTACTTCCATCTTCAAATGTTCCTACTTTTTCATTGCTGTAAGTCGCAAGCAAAGAGAGTTGTTCTTCGTAATTAATGCCACCAAAAACAATATTTGAGTCTGCATTTTTAACACTTTGGCGTGTCAATGTTGGGATGAAAACCACCATGTCTTTTACATTGTCTGCTAGGATTTGAGCGCCATCAGCGGTCATTGGTGCGATCACATAGTGATAGCCTCCAGCTCTGATGTCAGTAAGCGTTGTCATAATGGCAGAGGGTGTTTCATCATTACAATTAAAGACATTTAAATCAAAAGCATAGTTTTTATAAAGCAAAAAAGACATGACAGAATTAACGGATGTGATAGCATATTTTCGGATTGTTTTTTGGGGGACCAATACAGCAATTTTTATCATCAGCCCATTGCTTTCTAAGGCTTTATGCGAAAGTGTCCTAACAGGCTCTTCTACAATAGCTGAGGATTCAACACTGGTTTGCGGCGTGGGTGTTGCCATTGCAGTGATGATGGATTCCTCTTGTTGTTTTGGAGCAATAATCACTTTTTTTTCAATGGTGCTTTGAGTCATTGAACCTGGATAATATAGAGTGCTTTTTTCATTTTTAACAATAGGTGCTTTTTTGGAAGCATTGTAGGTTGAAATTTGAGGAGCATTGGAAGTTGTGTTTGTACAACCAGAAAAGATAAGTGCACATGTGCTTATCCCAAGTAAAAATAGTTTCATAATAGACTCCTTACTTTTAACATATCAGCATAAACATCTTTTTTAGCACTGGGATTACGTAATAAAAACCCAGGATGAAACGTTGGAATAAGCTTGGCTTTTCCAAAATTTAAAACGCTACCACGAATCTTATCAATAGGCGTATCGTACTCACCTGTAAGGTGATGAAAACTTGTGGAACCAAGGGCAACAATAATGCTAGGATTAATAGTTTGAATCTGTTGCATCAAATAAGGTTTACATGTCGCTACTTCTTCAGGTGTTGGAACTCTATTTTCAGGTGTTTTACACTTGATAATATTGGCGATATAAACATCTTTACGCTTTAGCATCAATACATTTTCAATCATTTTTGTTAAAAGCTCACCTGCTCTTCCCATAAAAACTTCGCCACTTTCATCTTCACTTACGCCTGGATTATCACCGATAAACATCAGTTTAGCATTCAAATTGCCTGCACCAAAGACCACATTTTTCCTACTTTTGGCTAAAGCGCATAAGTGGCATGTTGAAACGGCTTTTTGTAATTCATTTAAATTTTGAGGCAAGACAAGGCTACTTTCTTGCGCCAATGGGCGATATTCATTAAAATACTCAAAGCCCATAGCACGATGCTGGTAGAGTAGCTTTAAAAGTTTTGCTTTTTCGATGTTTGTCATAACGTTTATCATAGCTAAGAGGGGGTTAAAAATAGATAAAAAAGCTATTCGATGTCACAATACTCCAAAGAAGGTAAGTGAGGCTTTTTAAGGTTATGATTGTTTGCAATGAAAAGTGTTTTAAGCTGTTTTAGTTGTGTTATGGAGTCTGGTAAAGCGCTGATTTGATTATCTTCAATATCCAACTCATAGAGGTGTTGTAAATTGCCAATACACGCTGGAAGTGAGGTTAGTTTATTGGCGCTTAGATTGAGGTAATTAAGTTTTGCTAGTTGACAGACTTCATGAGGAATGCTCGTTAAAAGATTGTTTTCAAGGGTTAAAATTTGTAAATCTTCTAACTTTGAGATATCAAAGTTGATTGTTTTTAAATGGTTTGAATTAAGATTGAGCTTGATGAGCATATCATGTCGTTCTAGGGAAGGCAGGTTTTGAAGGAGATTTCCTTCTAAAATCAGTGTTTCTAACTCTTGAATGGTACCGAGAGATTCCGGTAACGAGCTTAATTTATTAAACGATAAATCTAAGTAGTAAAGCGACTGCATGGATTCAAAAACTTCAGGAAGTGCACTGAGATAGTTTGTATCAAGGCTGATATGGAGAAGTTTTTTAAGTTTTTTAAAAGAGCTTGAAAGCTGTGAGAGACGATTAACAGCTAATGTAAGACGAGTAAGGTTTTCTAAGGTGTAAAAGCTTTCAGGAAGTGTACTGAGCTGATTTCCATTAAGGTTTAAAATCACTAAAGATTGAAGATTGCCAAAGTCTTCAGGTAGTGAGTCAAGTAGGTTGTTTTCACATTGTAAATTACGTAAATGTTTGAGTTTAGTGATACTCGATGGTAACTCTGTTAGACGATTGCCTGAGAGCTTTAAAACGCTTAAATTTTGAAGTGCCGCGATGCTGTTAGGTAAAGATTTGAGTTTTTTGCGGCTTAAATCAAGTGAACTTAGTTGTTGTAGTTTACTTAATTCTTTAGGTAATGTATGTTCTAATCCTTGTGATTTGATCCATTTTGCAAAATCTACAATTGTTTCACGCATCATCATCCTCACTCTCGTATCGGCTATTTTTTTGATCAATTAAAAAGGCGATCTCTTCATAATCAATTTCCCCAAATTCTACCATATTAAAAAGTGCCATGAGAGGTCTTCGACAACATGTTTGATTGCATTCGGTGACCAATTTTTTAGCTTTTTTGTAAGGCAAGGTTGTAGATTTGAAAATTTCAATCGCATCTTCAATGCTTTTTTGACCGCATTCACAGATAATTTTTGATTTTAAATCAGGCATTTTAGTGTACCTTATAGGCAGTATAAAGCGCCATTAATTCCTTTTTGTTAAGAACTTTTTTGCGTTGTGTCACTAAGGCTCGTATGGTTGGCAGCATCTGTTCAAGTATCTCTAGTTCCGGCTCAATACCCATGGCTTTAAGGTGAAATTGTAAAGTTGAGCTTCCTGAATGTTTGCCAATGGGAAAACTACGCTCTAATCCAACACTTTGAGGCGTAAAGGCTTCATAGGCTTTTTCGTGTTTAATCATACCATTGACATGGATACCAGATTCATGAAAAAAGATGTGTTTACCAACGATAGGCATGGTGGAAGATATTTTTTTATGGGACGCTTTTTCGACCAAAGAGACAACATTTTTTAATGCTGTCGCATCCACACTACGATCCTCTTTAAAGAGGTGAATTAAGCTCATCAAGACTTGTTCAAAGCTTGCATTTCCTGCACGCTCACCGATACCGATAACGGTTGTATTTACACTAATTGCACCTGCTTCATAGCCACTGATAGCATTCGCAGTAGCCATGCCAAAGTCATTGTGCGTGTGCATTTCAATCTCTAACAAATCCAGTGATGAGAGCGCACTAATGGCTTCATAGGTCTTTTGCGGTGTCAAGATTCCTACCGTATCGCAATAGCGAAAACGGTTCGCACCTACTTCATGACCGAGCTCCATGACCTCTTTTAAAAAATCTAAATTGGCACGAGAGCTATCTTCACCGCCAATGCAAACAAAAAGATTTTCTTTTTTAGCCACATGTAAGACCGTTTCAAGTTGTTTTAAAAGGCGTGTTTTATCGCCTCCAAATTTCGTTTGTATCAAAATATCCGAAACGGGGATAGAGAGGTCAACAGCTTTAAGGCCACATTGTAAGGAAGCTTCTAAATCTTTCAGTGTGGCACGATTCCAGCTCATCAATCGTATGGGCAGATTGAGCGCTAAAATCTCTTTGATGTCCTCTTGCTCTTTTTGTCCCATAACAGGAATACCGATCTCTAACTCATCTGCTCCTGCTTTATAAAGTGCTTGTGCGATAGCCACTTTTTCATGCGTGTTAAACGCAACAAAAGGCGCTTGTTCTCCATCACGAAGGGTGGTATCGTTGATAATCATCGTTTATCCCTTTAAAATAACCGCATTAAAAAAATGTTTTCGCACACCTTTAAGAACGGAAAGCTCAATGGGTTGGTCTGCAAAGCTTTCATCACTTAAGAGATTGATGCTCTTAAGTTCAGCCTCTGGACATTCCCCAATTTTCTGCGTTAAGAGTAAATCACAATCTTTGAGTGTTTCTTTAATTTCCACGATAGGGTAACTGCCGTCACAACCTTCAGAGCCCATACAATAGGCCTTTTCAACTTTACGATGCATGATAAATTTAATGCCCAAATCGCCCGCTTCATAAATCAAAAATTCTTTGGCATTTCCAAAATGTGAATTAATCAATCCATCGCCTTTAGTCGTAATCGCAACCAATTTGGTGATACCTGTGCTACTAAGCTCTTCTTTGCTTGCTTTTTCTTGATTGATTTTTCCATTGGCACGTTTAAGAGCTCGTCTCCATGTTTCGATATTGGCATGGGTTTTGACACGTTGGTTAAGGTTGTAGTGTTGTTCAAGCTCTTCAAAACTCTTCTCACTAAAACTCTGTTTTGAAAACTCATCACTTCGATCTTCGCCTAAGAGCCCTACGGCATCAGCTCTACATTGTCTGCAGTGACGCATTAGTTTAACATCAATGCCACATTCTTCTTGCGCTTTCATGACCGCTTTACTCGTAGCACTTTTGACACCATCAAGACCAAATTTTGTACCAAATTCTGGCTTAGAAATCAAGGGCATAATGTTAAATAAAAAGACGCCTAATTCTTTAATTTTTTTAGCAACATTAGGAAGTTCCTCATCATTGACACCGGGAATTAAAACGGCATTGACTTTTACCAAAATACCTCGCTCAACTAAGAGTTTAATGCCTTCAAGTTGTTTTTCTAAGAGTAGTTTAGCGCCTTCTACCCCACGATAACGCTTATGATGATAATAGACCCATGGATAAATTTTTGCACCAATTTCACCGCTTTCATCTACGGTGTTTAGCGTGACAGTGACATGTTCAATATTGAAGCTGGCTATCGTATCAATGTGTTCACTAATCATCAAACCATTGGTGGATAAACAGAGTTTGACATCGGGTGCATAACGCTGTAATAGTCTAAATGTCTCAAAGGTTTGCTTTGGATTAGCCAGCCCATCTCCTGGTCCAGCAATTCCTACAACACTAAGTTGTTGTACAAGCCCACCAACATGCAATACTTTTTTAACGGCTTCTTCAGGCGTCATCTTATAGCTCGTAACGCCTGGTCTACTTTCGTTAGAACAGTCATATTTACGGTTACA